>CAKZKY010000390.1 GCA_937124575.1 uncultured Pseudomonadota bacterium
CTGCCGAAAAAATAGCCAATGCCGCTGTTGGATCGGCGGCGATTGCCAATCTCGCCGTTGGCACGGCACATATTCAGGATGGGGCGATTCAGTCGGCAAAGATTGGCGATCTTCAGGTCATAGGAGCCAAAATCGCCGACGGAGCGATCACTTCAGCCAAAATTCAGGATGCCGCAATCGTAAACGCAAAGATTCAAAATCTTGCTGTCGATAACGCCAAAATCGCCAACCTCGCCGTATCCACAAACAAAATCGCTGATTATAATGTGACCCGAATGGCCTATTATAGCAATGATGCTTCCATACAATACGGTTTAACCGAAATAGAAATTGGCTCTATCTCTATTTATGCCCCTCTTAATACCGATGCTATTTGGATTCAGGCGAGGGCTTACATAAATCAGCAGCCACTTTGGTATGATGACGGGAAGAGCGGTGGATATTATATTAAGGCATCGATTTTTAGGATTAGGGCAGAAACCATTACAGGACCTATATTGGATCAAATAACTACGGGGGGAAGCAATGTATATGAGTCGCCGCAATTTCTTATGGCCATTGATGGAAATGCCGGCGCAGGAACAAGAACATATAAATTTACCGTTGTGGTCAAGGACAACGATCCTCCTCTTTATTCAAATGGATCGGTTTGCATAAGAAGAGTTACGGCGTTGGCGAGGAGTAAATAATATAATGATCGCCGTGGCATTTTTAGATTCGGATAATTGGGTTGACGGGATTTGCTGGGTTCACATGGATGAGCTGCCTTCTGACATTGAACAGAAGAAACATATCAGATTAACCCCGGAAGAATTTCGGGAGATGAACAGGGGCACCGAGATATTTTGGTTTGATGGGAACAGATTCGTTCAGTTGATGGATAAGAAAAAAATATGGCATCGTCTTCGTTCTTTGGGATTGAGTGGAAGACGTTTAATGGATAGAATTGAGGAATTGACGCCAACCCCAGGATCGTCTTTATTGTTCCCCGCCGCGCCGGACAACATTCCCATAGGGATGCCTCAGCCCCTGCGAAAAATTTATCCCTCAATGGATTTTTCTTATGAAATACAACCTGGCCTGTTGGTCCGTTCGGTTAAATTTGAAGAGTTGGATAGACTTGAACAGGCATTATTAGATACTGGATTTTATCCCGACCGGGAAGCGTGCTGGAAGAGGGCATGGGGATGGTTCAGCGATCCCCATGTTCAGCTACTCTCGGTTGTCTGGAACGATGAACCGTTGATGATGGAGGTTTATTATTTTTCAGCCCAGGGAAATTATGGCGATCCTTATTATGGATTTGACACTAATACCGCTTTCAGTCGGTTTACTGTCCATCTCGATAAAGAACGTCCCCACTGGTTCTGGCGAGCCTGTTCTTTGCCTGTTTTTAATGCCTTAAAAAGAAACGGGATCAGAAGAATAACAACAACGCCAATTCGCGAGGATCGAGGGGACTGGAAAGAGATTTTAAAAAAGTATTACGGAGCAAAAACCTACAAAATTGCCCCTGATGGTTCTAAAGAATCCCTGGAATATGACTTGGAGACAGCCATAAATAAGGTTGAAGATTTTCCCCAAAGAAAAACGATGGGGCCAGGGTGGGAATGGCAGGACGAAGATATAAGAATCATCGAGGCTGACGCTCTTAAATTAGAGGATGCGATTCAGGACGTTAAAAATGTAATGGTCCGAGAAAACGACCCGAGAATAGCGACCATTGATCGAGATATCCGGGCCTGGTGGGAACTCGATAAAGCCTCGGTCCTTCTCGCCTTGAAAGACGGAAATCTGGTTGATATGAGGCTTTTCCGCCTAAAAGAAGGGAGAACAAACCGGGTATGGACCATTCCGGGAAGCTGGAAACTTGAAATAGACCTTGCCAGGCGGATCGCCCTGGGAGCGGCAGAATGGCAGAGAAATGTGGGTTACGAAAAATCATTGGTGATCATGCCCCAAAAACTATATGACCATCCGAAGATGAAAGAAAAAAATGAACTCTTCGGGGGTAATTTTAAAAGAAAGCTTATTGGCCGGAAAGATGTTATTGAAGTTGAGTATGATTTGCAAACGGTTATCGAAAGAGCCAAAAAGGAAAAATAATGGAACTTTTATGGTGTGCTTTTGACCTTAATAGAGATTGCAATAGGGATTGCAGTTTTTGTTGTAATAAGCCTTTTTCAGGCGAAAGATTTGACAATCAAAAACTTGGCCTGGCTTTAGCTAAAATTGAAACCATCGTCTCCAAGTACGGGGTTAAAAATATTTCAGTTCCCATTCTCGGCGGAGAACCCCTTCTCCATCCAGACCTTCCTTTAAAATTGATGGCGCTTTTAAAAAGGCTCAGTGCAAAAACAGATGTTTGGATGTATACCAACGGAGATTTATTAACTGAAAAGATTATTAAAATCTATAAAAATGAAAGGATCTGGATCACGCTTTCGGCCGCCGAATCCCCGACAGACGAAATAGTCGAAAAGATCAAATTTTTAAAAAGATTTTATCGGATTCCAAGGCTGTCAGTCACCCTTACACGGTTTAATCTTTTACGTTTGGCCGATATTGTCAGGAAATCGATTGAGGTTGGATTTACAATTCGATTTCGCAATCAATACGAGCCATCGGATGATTTGATCAGCCTTTACGAGGAGCGGGTCCCTGAGGCAATCCGGCTCTATTCTTTAAATCCAATCATAACCCCGAGAAATCTGGTTTATACCTATGAAGATTTCTGGCCCTACTGGAAGGATGAAAAATCTCCCTATACCTGCGGGAGAAGCTTTATCCATTTTGACGCCGATGGAGGGATGAGGGCCTGTTCGGGCGATGTCAATTCTGCAAGTCTCGGAACCATTTTTGACGTGGGCGATCCTATCGAAAAGCTGGGAATGGCCGTCTCAAGCGGAGAGGCGGGGAGATGGTCGGCAAGAAATATTTCTGAATGTCAGGCCTGCGAATTTAAAATGATCTGTCAGGGGAGCTGCCCGCTGACAAGAAAAAAATATTATGGAGATTTTAATAAACCATCTCCATACTGCGGAGGAATTAAAAAAGCATTGCCGGTTTTTATTGAATTATGCAAGAAAAAAATGGAGGGGGTATGTTAGAATTTCAGGAAGTCAACCGGGACGAAGCTCACTCAATATGGTGCGATTTTGCAGACGATATAGGGCTTGAACATATGAGGCAGACTTACGGAAAATATTGGCCCCGATTTCCCGTAATGGACGAAAAAGTTTACAAGGCATTAAATAACAAAATGGAACGGGTGGGCTGGGTCGCCATACGGCCCGATCCGGTCGATCCAATGGCCTGGCAATGTTCGGGAATTTTTGAAAAATTCAGGGGCAACGGGTTTAGCAAAATCATCCTTCAGTGGAGCGCCATGAAATCGTATGAATTATGGGGCGTCGAAGCAATGCTTTTTGAGATCAGCAACCATGTTCTTCTTCAACCCTACATTCAGTATCATATCCGGAGGATCTTTGAGAAAAAAATCCCCGGAGAATACGCCGCAGGATTTATTAATACACCTGCTCCCGGATATACTATTTTTGGCATAAAACTCGATGAATTTTTAGCTCAAAAGAGATTGTGAAATCTCTTCACATACTTTTCACAAGCAGATTAAAAGTGACAATTTTTGTCACCTTTTTGGTAAGTTTTTCTTACCAAAAAATGAAAAATTCCAAAACCATTTGCAAAAAATTCCAAAACCTCGTGATAAATTATAGCGATCATGTCAAAAAAGGTGAGGTGATTGCCGATGGGCCAGCTACCGATATGGGTGAGCTGGCTCTGGG
>CAKZKY010000391.1 GCA_937124575.1 uncultured Pseudomonadota bacterium
ATTGCCTTGTTTGTTTGTACTAATCTCTCCTATGTCCTATCCCTTGAATATCTTCCCTGTTATTGAACGGGCTCTATTGTTGATTTGTGCCGCCCCAATGCCGCTGCTATCCCTGTTATGTTGCTGCCCTCTGCCATCATCAATGTTATCTTGTCCCTGTCTTCAATCGTCAATTGTTTATATCTCTTTCCCATAGCCCCTTAGGATACCAACTCTCAGCCGGTTCTCCCAAGTGTTGCACTTCGCTATTGAACTGGTGTATCATAATGTTGTCTTTCAAAGGTATTTCTATACCATTCATAACCACACCTAAGTATCACTTTTTTTTTGTATAGGAATTTTGCGATGATAGGAACCCAAGCTCCATACATCTGGTTAGTTTTCAGGATATCTGATTGCCGTAATTCCCTACGGAATTTCCATGGTATAAAAAATGTCTGTAAGAAGCGCCTTACTTTCGATCGAGGGCGATTCAAACGCTCATAAACAGGAAGGATTTGGATTCCCTTCAGTTCTCCTTCAAACTGCCGATCGGTTGAGTCACCATAGGTCAGAAAGCTAATCTGAACCTTATGTTCACGCATCAGTTCCTGATACACACGGATTTCCCGCTGAAGAATACCGGTTTCCGCCCACGTTTTCAGCGAAACCCCGTAAGTAAAAAAAAGTACAAGATGCATGAGTTAAATAAAATGTAAATTTTACGACCTCCGTTGACAGTTCTTATGCAATCCATGGAACTGCACAAGGAGGTTGTGCACGACGAAGGCTCAAAGAGATATCAGGAGTAGCAGGTCAAAAATTAATTCCCCACTTCGCTTCGCTCGTGGGGATGCTTTTCCAGCACACACCAATAGGAACTACAGAACCAATCTTTCATTGCATGCTCTCCCATTAAATACCTTATGCAAAGCCGCGCAACTTTTCCTTTTAATGAAGAAGCCTTAGAGCCGATTGAGTATTCAGCCAAAATCTTATATCCAAATTCCTGCGCATTCTTATGGAAAAATTCTTCTGCTTCAGTGTAGGAAAAAAACCATCTATGCCGATCATGAGGTTTTTTGAGCGGTAACCCATAGAATTTTGTGTAACGTCCTACATCTATTCCAGCTTCACCTGCATCTCCAATATATTCCTCACGCTTTATGTAATTACGTACTGCCGTTAAGGCGTTTGGTACACTTATTATGATGTATTTATTACTAATTCTAATAAGCTCTTGGAAGACGCGATGCAGTTCTTCCAGGTGTTCTAGTACATCCGTACAAATAACCGTATCAAATCGTCTACTTTCAATTGGTAAAGGATAACTTTTATCTAGATCTACTTTTAGGTCAGGGTGTCCATTAACGTCCAATTCAAGGTACTCTTTGGGCTGTATATATTTTAACATATGTTTCTGTCCGCCTCCGCCAATATTAAGTACCGAACCGTTTAAATACGACCCAAATTTTTCAGCAATGAATTTATGTCTGGTCTCTCTGGAATTATATTCTACCATGAACCTTTAAATCCCTTTTATAAGTTTTTCAACCTTCATTAAATCTTCCCTCGTATCCACCGCATGAGTATTGTGTTTGGTCGGGATCATACGCACCTTCAGGCCATGTTCCAGTATCCGCATCATATCCACAGATTCCACAATTTCCAGTGGAGTAGGTGCCATCCGGGTGTATTCTAACAGGAAGTCACGTCGAAAAGGTATTATGCACACCTGTTTACCCATAGGAACATTATCGATTCTGAAGCGGGTGGGAATCGGCTCTCTGGAAAAATAGAGGGCATTACCCTGAACATCACAAACTACCTTAATACAGTTTCGATCCTCGAACTCCTCGACGGATGTAATTTCTCCCAGCAGATTCGTAACCAATATGTTAGGATCATCCAGCATAGGTTGCACGGCCTCCGTGATCATTTCCGGATGTGTCATTGGTTCATCACCCTGAACCATTACCACAATATCGAATCGCTCCCTTCGTTCCAGCTCAAGAATTTCCAAGGCTTCCGCACAGCGGTCAGACGCCCGCTCATGGCGGCTGACTGTCATCACTGCCGTCCCACCTATGGACTCAATGTAATCTCTGATTTCAGCGTCACAGGTAGCCACAGCGGTCAGGTTGAGCAAACCACACTGAGACACCCGTTCGAAAACGTGGCCAATCATTGGCTTGCCCAATATTTTTGCCATGGGCTTGCCAGGGAAACGGCTACTGGCCATTCGGGCAGGAATCAAAGCGACAATTTTCATCAAAAACCCATCCTAGTCATTATCATTCTTTACCATGTTATAGAACGTTATTCTGCAAGCAACCATGTTCCTGCTTTAGACTGAGCCATCACTCACTGTAAATACCAATTGGTGAAAAATCAATATTCTTATAAGCGCGAGCAAAGTCTTCTATTAATTGGCGATAATATGGCTCAAGCTGCTCTCCTCTGCCTCTTATTCCCCTATTGAGATTTTCACTGACATTATGAATTTGATTCAAATCGTCATTATTTATTTTCAAGTCCACTTCAAAAAATTCAGATATATTTTTTAAACACTCAACAGGATTTTTTGATGATTTCATCATACGTTACGATTTTTATGTTCCAGTACCCCAGTTGGTGGGCTATACACCAAGCGGTATAAAACTTCAAGCAAACAAGGGCATTCCAAAAATGTGAGTGATTATATGAATTATCACTGCTGTCCAAAATAATCTGAAATCACAAAATCAATCCTTGTAAAATAAGGCTTTTAGACAGGTAAATCCTCAT
>CAKZKY010000392.1 GCA_937124575.1 uncultured Pseudomonadota bacterium
TAAAAAATAGCAAAGATCGGTTCTCTTTTAGACGGTTAACTTTGCATTCCTGATTTTTCATTATGCAATGATCTTTTTGAGGCTCATTATAGGATAAAAATGGGGTCTACATCAATGTCAAGATGGACTCCCTGTCCCTTGATCTGATCCTCCATGATTCGGGCAAGCTCTTCGGCAAATTGATGAAGGAGCTTTGAATGAACCCCTTTGGCCAACATCTGCCTACGGAATTTCCCTTTCATTCTGAAAAATGGGGCTGTGCTGGGGCCTAAAAGTTCAATTCCTTTTCCAAACCCTCTCTTCAACAACGACTGTCCAATCCTTCCCATCTCCACAGAGGCCATCTGAGTTCGCTTCTCGTTATTTCCGGTCAACCTGAAATTGATCAACCTTGAGAATGGGGGATATTCCAAAGCCTTTCTGAACTGAATCTCCTCTCGATAGAATCCTTCAAAATCATGCTCTTTGGCCCTCTGAATACTATTATGCTCAGGGTTAAAGGTCTGAATTACCACCTCTCCGGGCATCTCTCCTCTTCCCGCCCTTCCAGCCACTTGGGTGAGAAGCTGGAAGGTCCTTTCGCTCGACCGAAAATCTGGAAAATGGAGCGAGGTGTCCGCAGAGATGACGCCCACAAAGGTCACATTGGGAAAGTCATGGCCTTTGACGATCATCTGTGTTCCCACCAAGACCTCTATCGTTCCAGACTCCAGCTTCTTCAAAATCTTTTGATGGGCATGCTTCTTGGAGGTGGTATCGCGATCCATCCTTCCCACTTCTGTTTTTGGAAATAAGGCTTTGATCTCCTCTTCCAGACGCTCGGTCCCGATGCCCATTCCCCTGAGCCGGTGTCCTTCACAATTCGGGCAGTCTCCAGGCGCCTTGATCCGATAATCGCAATAGTGGCACCGAAGGGACCGATCTTTGAGGTGATAGGTCAGCGTAACGCTGCAATTGGGACACTTAAAGGCAAACCCACATTCCGGACAGAGGATGAAGTTTGCAAAACCCCGACGATTGAGAAAGAGCAAACTCTGTCTCTTCTCCTCAATATTTTTCTGAAGGGCGGTCTTCAATCTTTCGGAGAGGAGGCCTTTCTCTTTCTTCATGTCCACCACCTCCACCATGGGAAGGGGTTTTCTTTCGATCCTCTCCGAAAGGGTTAAAAGACGAAACTTTCCCCTCTCGGCATTATAAAACGATTCCAACGAAGGTGTGGCCGATCCCAATAGAAGTGTGGCTCCTGCTTCGCGGGCTCGGACCACGGCCATGTCTCTTGCGTGATACTTCAACTTCTCCTCCTGCTTATAGGAGGGATCATGCTCCTCATCCACAATGATGATCCCCACATTCCTGAAAGGAGCAAAGATGGCGGAGCGAGCGCCCAGAGCAATCTTCACCTCCCCCCTCCAGATCCTCCTCCACTGATCATACCGTTCTCCTCTTCCGAGTCCACTGTGAAGCAGGGCAAGGTTCTCTCCAAAGCGGTCTCTGAATCGGGAGAGGAGTTGAGGGGTAAGAGAGATTTCGGGCACCAGGACAATAGCCTCTCTCCCTTGATTCAACACCTCTTCGATCGCCCTGAGATAAACCTCGGTCTTTCCGCTTCCTGTAACCCCGTGGATGAGAAAAGGGGCATATCGTTTCGAATCAATTCCTTTCAGGATTTCATAGAGGATGCGCTGTTGATCAGAGGTAAGCTCAGGTTTTGGATACGGCTTCAGTTCGGGTTGAACCGAGAGGTCCCGGCAGACCTCACGAAGACCAAGGGAGAGAAGCCCCTTTTCCTGAAGCAACCGGATCGATTTTGAAGGGGATTTGAATCTCCTATATAATTCAGGATAAGAGACTTCTCCTCTCTCCTCAACCCATTTCAGGATCTCTGACTGCTTTTTAGAAACCTTTTCGATAACCTCTGCTCCAACATATCGGAGGATCTTCTCAAATTTTGGCCTGACTTCCTTACCTTCGAATCCTGTCTCAATACGGAGAAGCCCCTTTCTCTTCAACGAAAAGATCTTTGACCGTGTGAGGTCTTCCGGAAAAATCTTGAGCATCCTCTTAAGAGAAATCTTCCCATGCTTCTCGATCTCCCTAAGGACTTTCTCCTCTGTGGGCGCCGAATTCCCCTGATCAAGCGTTTTCAATCCGCTCTCAGTCAGGCTTAAAAACAACTCGCTCTTCAGATGGAGTCCGGGCGGAAGTCCGGTCTTGATCACTTCGCCCAGGGGATAGAGATAATAGTCAGAAATCCACCGGTAGAAACGGAGCATCTGCCCATCAATCAAGGGCGCTTCGTCGAGAAGATCTTCAACCTCCCGGAGCTTCTCCTCAATCCCTTTGGGCGGTTGGGTGAGGAGGTCAATAGCAAACCCCGTCACTTTCCGCCCCTTAAAAGGCACGAGGACCCTCATCCCCACCTGAAGCGAACCCTGCATGCTCTCCGGAATGAGGTAATGGAAAGTCTTTGAAACCGGAAGCCCAACCGCAACCTCAACGATCTCTTTCATCGTCCTCAAATTACCCCCTTTACCCACCTTTGTCAAACCCCGAAGCTTCTTGCCAATCCACATTCTGACTCTCCTTGGTTTTCTCCTTTACACCCTTCTCTTAAAAAACTATAATAATCTCAATCCCTACTCGTGGCTTCCCTTTACCCTCCGGGGAGAGAGTAAGGGTAAGGAGAGAGTTTTCATGAAAGAATCCTTAAAACAGATCTCCGACCTTATTGAGCGCTTCGGCCGAAACATCGAAGCCTACCGGAGCCCTGCCTATAACGAGACCCAACTGCGAAGAGAATTCATCGATCCCTTCTTTGAAGCCCTGGGCTGGGATGTGACCAATAAGGCTGGCTATGCAGAACAGTACAAAGATGTCATTCACGAAGATGCTATAAAGGTTTCAGGAGCAACAAAGGCGCCGGATTATTGTTTCAGAATCGGTGGGGTCAGAAAATTCTTCCTCGAAACGAAAAAACCTTCGGTTGACATAAAAGACCAGCCCAGCCCTGCTTACCAACTGAGGCGATATGCCTGGAGTGCCAAGCTTCCTCTCTCTGTTCTGACAGACTTTGAAGAGCTGGCTATCTATGACTGCCGTCTTCGACCAAAACCCACTGATAAACCGAGCATCGGGCGGGTCCGTTTTTACACATATACCCAATACCTCGACTCCTTTGAAGAGATTTATAACCTTCTTTCAAAGGAATCCGTCCTGAAAGGCTCCTTTGATAAATTCGCAGAATCGGACAGGCAGAAGCGGGGTACCACCGAGGTAGATGCGGAATTCTTAAAGGAGATAGAGTCCTGGCGTGAGGCCCTGGCCAAAGATATCGCCTTGAGAAACCCGAAACTTTCTGTCCGGGAACTTAATCATGTTGTTCAGCTCACGATTGACCGGATCATCTTTCTCAGGATGTGCGAGGATCGGGGAATCGAGCCGTATGGACAGATTCAAAACCTTCTCAATGGCACGAACACCTACCGCCGCCTTCGGGAGATATTTTA
>CAKZKY010000393.1 GCA_937124575.1 uncultured Pseudomonadota bacterium
ATGTATATCTAAACTTCAAGTTGCTATTTTAAGATAACGGACTTATTTTGCCAGCCCGATCAGCACAAGTCCAATCGTAAGGATGAAGGCTCCAGTGATTCGAGTCTTCCATTGCGTCTCTTTCAAAAGGATGATTCCCATGAGTGCGCCGAAGAGCGCCCCTGCTTGGCGAAAGGCAACGACATAGCTCACTTTGCTTGTTGTCATGGCCAAGAGGACGAGAAGATAGGCAAAATTCTGAAGGAGGGTGACCAGTAGAACCTCCTTCTTCGATTCATTCCAGACCTTCCTGAGAGAGATCTCTCTGTAAAATAGGAGGTAGAGTCCAATGAAGCAAGACATTGAGAGATTGATGAGCCAGAGGTAATAGATCGGATGGATCATCTCAACAGCAGATTTATCGATGACGGAGTAAATGGAGCTGGCAAGAGCTGCTGAGAAGGCTAAAAGAATAGCCCTGATATTTAGATGGCTAAAAGCTGTTTTTGAAGGCTGAAGATGAAAGTCCTTCAGGGAGATGATAAAGAGGCCTCCCATCACCAGAGTGATTCCTATAAAACCCATACCTGAAAAGACCTCTCCGATGAGAAGGATAGCCCAGATCTGGGTAAAGAGCGGGGCAGAGCGAGAGATGGGGTAGATGAGCGAGAGATCGCCAACTTGATAGGCCTTAATAAGGCAGACGAAGTAGATGGCTTCAAAGATTCCGGAGAGGATGACCTTCCACCAAAGTCCGATGGGTGCTTCGAGAAAGACAGATGGAGACACCCCCAATCCGATGAAGAACGGAAGATAAACAATAATACCCCAGAGAGAGACCCAGAAGAAAAACGCCACAGGGAAGTTTCCACGTTTGGTGAAAAAATTCCATAAGGAGTGGGTGAGGGCAGAAATTAAGACGAGAAGAATCCCGATGGAAGTCAAGGTTTTTTCGGCGCCTCCGGATATTTGAAAAAATAGTGGGTGAATGCCGTGATGACAATGGCGTGGTCAATCGTTCCATTGCGGATCAATTCTGGAATATCAATAAGGGGGATTAGAACAACCTCGATGTCTTCAGTTTGATCGGGTTCGGGATCGGAGATCTTCTTCGCATTTTGGGCCACAAAGGTATGGCAGTGATTATTAAAAATCGCAGGGTTTGGATTAACCTCTCCAATTTTTATCCATTCGGTAGATGTAAAACCCGTCTCCTCCATTAATTCTCGTTGGGCCGCTCTTTCTGGAGTATCTCCGTCATCCACCAGACCACCTGGAATCTCAAGGGTGACCTCCCTTGAACCATGTCGATATTGCCTCACCATGACCACCCGACGGTCATCGGTGAGAGGAATGACATTAACCCAGTCCTTCGATTCGATAATATAGAAGTCATGCTCGAGGTTGGTCCGTGGAGACCGAACCGTATCTGTGCGTACAGAAAAAACCCGATAGGACTGGGTGGTTTTGGTTTGAATACAAGGCCATGATTTGATCATTGAATACTCCTGTGAACGTGTTTTCCTTCTAAAATGATATTTAAATCCATTCTATTTGGAGTGAGGGAAGCTTGTCAAATAGAGAGCTTAAAATATTTGCAATTTACTTAAATCGGGTTAATATGGTATCAAACTTGTTTGATATAGGTGGAGACAATGAGTGGTTATCATAAGCGGAATTTTGAACCCTTTCCAATGTATAAGCTCAAGAGAGTGGAGCGCCCCACAACAAAAATCTTAGACGACCAGGTCAAGGGGGTGGATGAGAGGGAGAGCGGTTTCAATAAAGCTGCTCGGGGAGACTATGGGCCAGTTCTTCAAAGGGAACGAAACCGTTTCGTTCCCAAACAACCCATCTCAGGAGCCCTCTCCTGGATGACCGCCTATCTTAAAGATGTCGTGGATGGGTTGGTAGCCAAACAGAAAGCTCCTCTGCCAGAGGATCCCACATTGCTTTCACGCCATATTAAAGAACTTGCCTATTTTCTCAGAGCCGATGCTGTAGGCATCTGTGAATTACCACCCTATGCTGTTTATACCCATCGCTTCCCTGATGGAGAACCCGTCGAGCTCAATCATCGCTATGCGATCGCCATTCTCATCGATCAGGACTGGCGGACAGCCGAAGCCTTTGACGGTCACGACTGGATCAGCAATTCGATGAGTTTCCTGGCCTATTCGACCTCTGCTTTCATCGCCTGCACCATGGCGGATTACATCCGGAGGCTTGGATATCCTGCCAGAGCCCATCATGCAAGAAATTATCAGGTGGTTGTGCCACCGATTCTTCTTTGGGCAGGGTTAGGAGAGATGTGTCGAATTGGAGACTGTGTGCTTCATCCTTTTTTGGGTCCGAGATTTAAAGCCGCTGTGGTGACGACCGATCTGCCTCTTTCGGTGGACAAACCCATTGATTTCGGATTACAAGACCTTTGTTCGAAATGTAAAAAGTGCGCAAGGGAATGTCCTTCGGGGGCTTTGAGCGATGGAGAGAAGATCCTGTTCAATGGTTACGAACGCTGGCCCACCGATGTTGAAAAGTGCACGAAGATGCGGGTTGGGAATCCGAAAGGTTCAGGCTGCGGAACCTGTATTAAGGTATGCCCCGCCAACAAACCCTATACGCTTTTTCATCGGGCTGTCGGATGGGCAGTAAGAAAGTCCTCTCTGGCAAGAAGCATTGCGATCCGTGCAGACGATCTTTTCGGCTATGGAAAACCAAAGTACGAAAAAAAATGGTGGTTTGATCTGGAAGATGTTGATGGCCATCTGATCATGCGATGAAGCATAAACTTCTCATCTACCATAAAGATGCCAAACTCTACGAGGAGATCCTCTCAAAAAGATTACCACACCTTGAAATTTGCTCTGCCTCTCAACCTGAGAAGGCGATCCCTTTCATCAAGGAGGCTGAAATTCTTCTCACCTGGGGAATCCCGGACGAACTGCTCAAGGAGGCAGAGAATCTAACGTGGTTCGCATCGCTTGGAGCAGGAAATGAACATCTCGTCAACAATCCGCTCATTCCTAAATCCATCCCTTTCACCAAAGCTACTGTTTACGGTGAGATGATGGCTGAATATGTCTTCGCCTACCTTCTCTATTTTTTAAGAGACTTACCTAAATATTTTAGAAGTCAGAAGAAGAGAGTCTGGGAACAAACCCGGCCGGAAAGGCTCCGGGGCAAGACAATGGGAATCCTGGGTCTGGGTTCTATCGGTAAAGAGATTGCGGAGAGAGGAAAACAGTTTGGAATGAACATCCTGGGTGTAAAAAGGAATCCCGAATCCGTCGAGCATGTAGATCAAGTCTTTTGTCCAAAAGATCTGGAGAAGATGATTCCCCTTGCTGACATTCTCGTTAATACTCTGCCTCTGACAAAAGAGACATATCGCTTTCTCGGAGAAAGAGAACTCCGTCTGATGAAGGAGGGAGCTATTCTTTTCAATATTGGTCGAGGAAAAACAGTTGATCAGAACGCTTTGATTAAAAACCTTAAAGCAGGAAGTATTCGAGCAGTCCTCGATGTCTTTGAGGAAGAGCCACTGCCGCCCGAGAGCGAGCTCTGGGATTTAGAAAATGTGATCATTACTCCACATGTTTCAGGTATCAACCTCCCAGAAGAGATTTGTGAAGAGTTTATCAGGAATTACGAGCGGTGGGTGAGGGGCAAACCACTCATGAATTTGGTGGATAGGGAAAAAGGATACTGATGAACAATAGATTCTAATAACCAAATCCCAAGTTGCAGATAATAACCCATCACTAAAGAATCCAAAATGTTTGGATATTGGAATTTAAATATTGGTGATTATTTGGTTATTGGTGTTTGGATTTTGATTGTTGATTCACAAAGGAGGATGTCATGGGACATCTCGCATCGAAGGAAGAAATTTTAAAACAGTTGCAGAAGAGACTTCACCAGAATCCAATAGGGCTTCCAGAGCATGCTTCGATATATGAGATTTTGTCCATTCTCTATACTGAGAAAGAAGCTGAGTTAGGAGCGAAATTCCCCTTCGGTCTTGTGACCTTTGAAGAGCTTCAGAAAGTCGCGGGGATCGATCAAGAAGAGTTAGAAACCCTGTTAAAGGGGATGCTTGAGAAAGGCTTGGTCATGTCTTCGGTTAAGGACGGTAAGGTTCGATACCTGCTCTCTCCGGGACTGATGGGATTTTTCGAATTAACTTTTATGCGGACGAATGAGTCCCTTCCGATGAAGCGGTTAGCAGAGTTGATGCACACCTACCGTAACACACCGGAATTCATCCAGGAATTTGCCTCAACCGAGACGAGCAGGGGGAAAGTTTATCTCTATCGGGGTGTCTTACCGAAGGTGAAGAGTGAAATTCTTCGCTTTGATGAGGCCGCTGAACATATCCGAAAAGCAGGTCGTGGAAGTATAGGCAAATGTTATTGCCGGCACGAGGCGTGGCATCTTGGGAAAAACTGCTCCGCACCTATTGACGATATCTGCATGAGCCTTGGAATTGCCTCAGATTTTCTGGTAGAGCAGGGATTTGCGAGACGGGCCTCCGTGGATGAGCTTTTGGTTGTCTTGAAAAAGGCAGAGGATTTTGGATTGGTGCACATCGGCGATAATGTCCAGGACCAAACAACCTTCATCTGTAATTGTTGTGGCTGCTGTTGTGGATTCCTTGAGGGAATCACTAAACATCACATGAAACATGCCGTCGCCACCACGAATTACATTGCCCGAGTCGAACAAGACGAATGTAACGGATGCGGCGTCTGTAGCGACCGCTGTCAGATTAAGGCCATTCGGATGGAGGGAGATTATCCTGTTGTTAATGAAGAAGCCTGCATCGGATGCGGTGTCTGCGCCAATTTCTGTCCAACCGAGGCAATGCAAATGGAAGAGAGGGAGAAGAGGGTGATCCCACCCAAAACCTATAAAGAATTAATGGTTCGCTTAATGAAGGAGAAAGGACGCATTTAAAATTCAAATCAGAAACTTACCAACAGGCCGATTTTTGGAAGGTATTTCAT
>CAKZKY010000394.1 GCA_937124575.1 uncultured Pseudomonadota bacterium
GCGCTGCAGGAACCTTCGTCGTAGACCACCACATCTGGAAAGGGAATGGAAAATTTGGAAGGCGGCGGATCGAAAGGAGTCATCCATTTCATGAAATCCTCTGGTTTGATCGATATCTTTTCAAGGTCGATCTCGCCGAGCCCTTTTTCAGAGGAAAGGCGGAGATGGGGGATACGTTCAGGCTGAAAGCCCATCAGATGTGCGGCCACGGCATCCGCGGAGAGAGCATTGTCGCCGACCAGAACAATCCCCATCTCTTTCTGTTTTCCATAAGCGGGTCCCATCCCTTCCATTCCGGTCGTTCCATCGATAATCACAAAATGGGGCATGAGCACAGTGGCCATCTCTGAGATCGCAAGATCGAGCGTTTTATCTCCCTGGCTCAGTGGTTTATGAGAACGGAGTTGATGAAGTTTCGCCTTTTCTCTTCGCCAGAGCAGCCCTTTCATATTTTTTAAGCTAAGAGAGACGAAAGTATGCATATGGGTTTTCATCACAGGGATGGAAATGACCCAATCAAATCCATTCAGGGCGGAGGAGATTTTTATCTTTTTTAAAAGCTTTCCATGAGGAATGGTCCTTTGCATTGGCTCAAACTGGTCTAAATCAATCAGTCTGATCCCCTTTTTTTGTGAAACCTCTTTTAGCCCTGTTTTTTTAAAAGCCTCTTGAGCGTTGACGCCAAAAATGCAGCTCTCTCCAATGACAACCTCTTTTACTTCTCTTTCTCTGAGGAGATCGATCGCCGCTGAAATTACCTGAGGATGGGTGGTCACTCCATCTCCTGGAGATGCCAATCGTGCGGCATTGGGCTTGATCAAAACCTTCTTAGCTTTCAGATCTGGAAAAGGGAAACGCAAAAGGGCATTACGAGTGGTGAGGTAAGGATTTTTACCTTTTGCGACCACAACCGAGGATTTCATCATCAAATTCCTCTTTCTTTGTGCTCATTCTTGTTGGCCACCGATGCCTCGGAGTACATCCATTTTTTATCTAAGAAGACCAGGGTTGATCCGATCAGAGCGATTGAGTCGAGTATCCAGTTAGGGATGATCCAGAGGGTTCCCAGCCCGAGAAGGATCAATCGGGCAAGCGGGGTGAGACTTCCTCTGAGCTGACCGATGAATCCGGCACTCAGCAGGGTCATTGCCATGACCGTCCTAATGATGCAGAGAGGGATATCGAACCAATTTTCTCCGAATAGGAGGAGGGAGGTGTCGTAGACGAAAACAAAGGGCAATAGAAAAGCGGCATAGCTTAACCGGAGGCTGTAGCGCGCGGTATGGATCCAGTTCGTTTGGGCAATTCCAGAGGCGATGAAGACCGCACCGCACACAGGCGGAGTGATGGCAGAGAGGATGGCGAAGTAGAAGATGAAGAGGTGTGCGGCAAGAGGATGAATTCCCATTTTAATGAGTACGGGCGCCGCAACAATTGCCGCCATGATATAGGCGGCAGTTGTGGGAACCTCCATACCGAGGATGATACAGGTTACCATCGTTAGAAGCAGGGTGAGAAAGAGGCTCCCTCCACTGAAATCGATGATGAAGGTTGATATCTTGACTCCGAGACCTGTAAAGGAGAGGATGGCAATGATAATCTGGGCGCAAGCACAGATACTGGCAATCATTGCCACTTGAGATGCGCCTTCTGAAACAGCCTCCTTGATCTTTCTTACAAAGGTCCTATCGAATTTCCAGTCCAGTTTGATAAAGGTAAATGGGAGGGCACTCAAGGTTGCCCAAAAGGCTGCATAGGGTGGCGTGTAATGGAGGAGAAGGAAGACAATCAGGACGGTAAGGGGGATGATGAAGAAGATGCTCGCCCGAAGGGTTTCAGACCACGAAGGGACCTCTCCCTTCCCGAGCCCGTGGAGTCCATCTCTGATCGCAAAGAAGTGGATTCCCATCCAGACCGTAAAGAAGTAGAAGATCGCAGGGAGAGAGGCGGCAACAGCAATTTTGAGGTAAGGAATTTGCGTCAGCTCAGCCATGATAAAAGCGCCAGCCCCCATGATTGGAGGCATGATCTGTCCTCCTGTAGAGGCTACGGCCTCGACAGCCGCGGCAAAGGGAGGCCGGAAACCGAGCTTCTTCATCATCGGTATGGTGAATTGGCCATCCACCACCACATTGGCAGAGGCGCTTCCTGAGATCGTTCCGAAAAGGGCACTGGATACCGTAGCCACTTTACCTGGTCCGCCTTTTAATCTCCCAGCGAAGCGAAGAGAGATCTTTTTGAAACCCTCTCCTGCTCCTGTTACTCCGATCAGGGCTCCCAGAAAGACGAAGATGGCGATAATATTGGCTGAGATTCCTGTGAGTTGACCCCAGATTCCTCCAGTCGTTAAATAGAGCATTCCCATAATCTGGGAGAGGTCATATTTGACATGGCCGAAATATCCTGGAATGTGATGGCCCAAAAGGGCGTAAAGAAGAAAGAGAAGCGTGATGGTAGGAAGGACAGGTTTGACCATTCGGCGTGCACATTCGAGCACGATCAGGACCATGACCAGGCCCATCAGGGTCTGGTATGGATTCTTAACTATGCCGAACTGGTTGAGCACGCCCTCGAAGTCAATGATGAGATAAACACAGAGTCCCATTCCCAGAACTGTAAAGAGAAGGTTTAAAAATAGGCTTCTGATAGATTTCGATCCGCTTCCCGATAGAAAGATGATGGGGAAGACGAGGGCTAAGTGAATTGACCTCTCGATGAGATTCGGAATGAAGGCATAGACAGGGAGAAGGAGAGAGAAGAGGGCAAGGAGAAGGGAGAAAAGAAGAATGATCGAGGAGAATAATGGATGAGTTTTTTCCATAAGTCGTCATAAAGTAAACCCCGTTAGAAGGTCTTCAGCTTTCCAACGGGGCTTTTGATCGGTGTAGAATAGGGCTGATCATCTCATTGATGGAGGGATATCAATTCCAGCCTCTTTATAATATCGAAGTGCACCTGAATGAACTTTGGCAATTCCATATCGGATTCCCTTCATGTCGAGGACTTTACCGATCGGATGGGCCTCAGCTAATATTTTTCTATTTTCCCAAAAGGCTTTTGTAATCTTGTATCCGATCTCTTCTGGAAGATCATCCGTTGCATAAGTGAGCACTGGTGATGCGACTGTTTTTACATCATAATCGATTCCCTTATAGGTTCCGGATGGAATGGTTGTCAAAGAGTAGGTGGGGTCAACATCGAAAAGTTTCTTAAATTCTTCCTCTCCCATTTCGAGCAGTCGAACAGGGGTTGTAGCGGTGATCTCCATCACCATGGGTGTGGGAAATGGGCTACCGGTGGTGAACCCAACTGCCCTTCGATTGACGACAGCATCAACCCCTTCTTTTAGATCAACTGCAGGGAGATCGATCTTTCCCTCAAGGCCATAGATCTTGAGAATGAGTTTGGTGAGACGTTCTGTGGCCGTGCCAATTCCGCCGGGGATAAACCGTTTCCCTTCGAGATCACGTATGGTTTTAACTCCACTATCCTCTCTCACCACCCAGTGGACCGTCACTCCGGGAATCGGCCATAGCGTTCGTATCCTCTCATAGCCCCCTTCTTCAAAAGGTTTTATCTTTTTGAGAGCCTGGGCAATAAGATCAGAGGTGGAGGTGAAGATGAAATGGCTTCGTGTCCTTGCCTCTTTTACATTGGCAACAGAACCAAGACTCTCTTCGACCGATGCCTCAATCCCAGGTACGGTCATTATGGCTTTTGCCATCCCCATGGCCAGGGCGTAATAGGAGGTTCCCGCCCTTGCCGATTTAACCACCAGACGGGTCTGCGAAAAAGCCTCGCTGCAAAGAAGCAGAGAGCTGGTCAAGATAAAAAGGATGAGAGAAAGGATCGTTCGATTCATGATTATCCTCCTGTGGATAGGGGAAACGAGTGGGATTTAGAAATGTTGGACTCCATTATACCCTACTCAAAAAGATTTTCAAAGAGGAGATTCTCAAATCAAGAAAGGGTTGATCGAGATGGAGTTCGATGCTATATATTAGATCAATGATTCCAAAATCCTGCAAAGCCTATTATTATGGAGGGCTTCCTGTGAAAGGAACCCGGCGCAAAGGGCAGATGTGGATCGAGGGAGATTCTTTTTTCTTTAATGTTCCGGAAGGCAAGGGAGGGGAGAGAATCGCTTTAAACATTCCCTTTGGAAGATTGGAGAAAGTCTTCCTGACCCAAGACAATTATTATGGAGCGGATACGACCCTTTTCAATCTCACCTTTCGCGATGAAAGAGGGGAGACATTCACACTCCGATTTGCTCCAGTGACCTTCATTCCCAGAAGAAGAATTGCCCTACAAAGACGTTGGTTTGATTATTTGGCAAGCCTCATCAACTCCGGTGGCAGCGCCCCACCTCTCTCCACCAAATAATCTCTATATTCCTGGTAGTTGGGTTGTACCCACAAAGGATTTCCGAAGATTTCGTGCATCATGATATTGAAAGCCACTTGGGTGATGTAATACCGATGGTGGTGCCTCAAAATTGGATTTCGAGAAAAGAGTTTAATCAGTTCTCGGGGCCTCCAGTAGTAGCGCCTCATGAGATTCTTGTAGATGAAATTCAATTGTTCAAGGTCATCCACTTCGCGGGTTGGCATCACGGCATGGAGATAGTCATAGTTTCGGTACTCCCAGTCTTTGATTCTGCCCATCTCCTTCATCTTATAAAAGAGTGGAGTCCCTGGAAGTGGGGTGATGATGTTGAGGCCAAAATGATCCACATACTTCCCAAAGAATTTTAAGAAGGCATCTCGATCTTCTTCGGTTTCCTCCCAGTGACCGATCAGCAGGGTGGCCATGACCATCAACCGATGCTTCTTCAAAAGTTTCATGGCCTTTAAAGCCTCTTCCACTGAATGGCGCTTGCGGATATCTTTGAGGACATAGTCCATGTGGTATTCGAGACCAAGCATGAATTGGTAGACTCCAGCCTCCCGGAAACCATCGAGAAGGTCTTTATCCCGGATGACAAGATCTGCTCTCGATTGAAGCCAGAATCGCTGATTCGTCTTTCTTTTGAGCATCTCATCAATGAATCCAATGGACTGATCCCGTGTGACATTAAAGGTGTTATCACCCACGTAGAAGATGTCGCGATGATATCTTTCCTTTAACAATTGAAGTTCATCAGCAATCAACTTCGGGCTCCTCTTTCGCCATCTTTTTTTATAGAAGGCCGATTCTGAGCAGAAGGAGCAGTCAAAAGTACATCCCCTCGAGAAGTTCACAACCAGTCCTCTTTTGCCTTCAGAGGGAATTCCGATATAAGGGTGTTCCATGTTGGCCTTATGGTAGGCGGGGAAGGGAAGGGTATCGAGGTCTTCGATGAAAGGCCGGTCGCCCGTATAGACGAAATTACCATTCTCATCGAGGAAGGCGAGGCCAGGAACCCTGGAGAGATCGCCTTTCTTCTCGATCGTCTTGAGAAATTCGGTGAGGGTTAACTCTCCTTCTCCAACGCAGATAAAGTCAATAGCTGGGCAGTCTCTGAGTGTCTCTTCGGCCATAAAAGAGGGATGCTCACCCCCCATGATAATGGTTGTTTTTGGATGGATGGCTTTAATGAGGTTAGCCGCATTCATTCCGTCATAGATAAAGGCAGTACAGATGACAGAGATTCCAATCACATCCGGTTTCTCTCTCCGAATCTTATCTTCGAGATCGCCCCAGGGATTTTGATTGATGGTGCAATCCATAAACTCGATATCAAAGCCTTCTCTCTCCAGATAGGCCAAGAGCTGAAGACATCCTGGAGAGGGAACCCAGGCCCGAAGAATGGTCCAGATCTTATGAGGCGGATCGATTAAGAGAAACCGCATGGCTTTTTATTCCCTCATGGATGGATGGATTGACCCCTTTTCAAACGCCAACGGATGAGGTGTTTTAAAAGAGGCTTGGCAAAGGGAAGTCGAAAGAGGAGATGGGAGCGAGGGGATTCGAAAATCTCTCCCGAAAGAAGTTTATCAGAGAAATCTTTTACTTTCTTTGAAGCCTTTTCTGTTCCCTCCCAATCCACGATGGCTACCTTTTCAAACATCTTTTCACAGTAGAGGCATTGTGAGCAGGAGGTCTGATTGCAGTCCATCTTTTTGAAGTGCTCGATGAAGCCATCGAGTTTTCGATTGTCAATTTGAATGAGCTGGCGGACTTCAAGGTCAAAGACCTTTTCCAATTCTGAGATCTTCATGATGTTGACATGCTCGGGTTTGATAAAATATTCGAGGTGCAGGGGCGTGAACGCTCCTTTGCGTGGTAGGGTGAAGAGATCTAAAAGATTTCCGTCAAAATACCGACTCTGGTAAGCCCTCACATGCTCTAAAAGAAGAGGTGTCCGCTTAAAACGCTCTGTGATTTTAAAGCGGTCGTAACCAAGGGCTTCATAATGAGGAAGATCTTCCGGCCGGATCCAGGGCGATTTCAGTAACTCCACCGGCTCTGTCAGTTTCCGGTAGAGGCAGAGGTATCCTGGATACTGGAGATAACAGTTGGCCTCTTCCTCTCCTTCTCTCGATGCATGGCCATCATGATTGACGTGCTCGTAGTTATAGGGACACTGCCAGAGGCAGATATTATTGACGAGGATCTCCAGATTGCATTTGACAGCCTTTCGGATGGCCTCAAGGGTTTTGAAATCGCGATTAATATGTTCATCGATGATGATTTCTTCTACACCCATGTCCTCATATTGAAGGGCCTTTCTTACTGTATTGATCCTTGCTGTGGTGGAAGCCTTTATCTTCAGACGGGGGAATCGTTTTCGGATGAGGTCGATGAGATAGGGGACGCCGACCACAACCGAATCCGCTCCCGAATGCACCACCCATTGGAGAAGGTCAATGATCTGTCCATAACCCTTTCTTGAATACTGGAGGTTTCCGAGGCAAGGCGCATTGAGGAGATAACTAAATTCGATCCCTTTTTGGTGACAGGCGCGGATATATTTCTCAACGAAGTTTCGGTCAACTTGGGGCAGGACAAAACCCGGCCTGGCGCCACCGACTATATCAAAAGGAAGTTTTCCGAAGAGGGCATCCACACAGGTGCCCTGAAGGGCATCAATCAAACCGAGATCCCAATTGGTTCCAACACGTAACTTCATTAAGTCTCAAAATAACATGTCGCTCAAGCGGTTTTCAATAGAACCGTGGTTCATTAAAGGCGAACACCTTTTTTAAAGTTGTGACAGAGTATCCGGCGAGCGCAGAGAGGGTGAAAAAGGAAGAGGCGTTACAAAGAACGCCTCTTCCTTTTTGATAGAATCGGAAATGAATTTATTCGACTTTGATTTTGATCTCTTTCTTTTTGGCCTCTTCAGATTTTGGGAGTGTAACCTTCAGGACCCCATTCTTATAGGAGGCGCTGATCTTATCTCCCTGGACATCCCTGGGAAGCCGAATGGAACGAGAAAAAGACCCAAAACTTCTTTCGATGAGGTGATAATTTTCCTCCTTCTCTTCTATCTCTTGTTTCTTCTCTCCCTTGATCGTGAGGACCCCCTCGCTCAGAGAGATATCAATATCCTTTGGATCCATACCCGGGATTTCCGTTTTCACAACGATATCATTCTTCGTCTCAGAGACATCGAATGCAGGATACCATTCAGCGATCTCTTCGCCTCTTTTACGAAGTCCACCTTCGAAAAAGGAATCCCAGAGTCGATCCATCTCCCTTCTCATCCTTTCAAACTCCCTAAGGGGGGATAACTCCCTGAAAGGTCGCCAGATCTCAAGCTCTTTTGCCATCGAATATCCCTCCTTTCATTGAGAAATTATCGATACCATCCCAA
>CAKZKY010000395.1 GCA_937124575.1 uncultured Pseudomonadota bacterium
CTGACAGCCACTGGTCAGACCAAGTATCACAAGGGCTATGCACCTCTCATGCCCGGCTTTAAGTATGTCCCTTTCAACAACCTGAAAGCCGTGAGAGAGGCGATCAGTCCAAAGACTTGTGCCATACTCCTTGAGCCGATTCAGGGCGAGGGCGGCGTGAATATTCCGTCGGAAGGCTATCTTCAGGGGCTCCGGCAGATCTGTGATGAGAAGAGGATCCTTCTCATTCTGGATGAAGTTCAGGTCGGCATGGGAAGGACAGGGAAGCTGTTCGCCTACGAGCATGAGCATATTGAGCCGGACATGCTCACCCTGGCTAAATCGTTGGCTGGAGGCGTTCCGATAGGAGCCCTTCTGATCAAAGAGGAGATTGCTAAAAGCTTTGAGCCGGGAGATCATGCCTCTACTTTCGGAGGGAATTTTTTAGCTACGGCAGCCGGGGTGGCGGCCCTCAATGCAATCCTCGATGAGGGCATGTTGGAGAATTGCCAGAAGGTTGGCGCCTACTTCCTTTCGAGACTTGAGGAGCTTAAGGCGAAATTTCCAATTGTTCAGGATGTTCGTGGAAGGGGATTGATTTTGGGTCTCGAATTGAAGATGGAAGGGGCTGAGATCGTCAAGGAGATGATGAGGAGAGGGTTTCTCATCAACTGTACGATGAACCATGTGCTTCGATTTCTGCCACCCCTCATCATCACTCAAGAAGAGGTGGATCAGATGATCGAAGCGCTGACAGAAGTGTTTGAAAAGATTCAAACACCAAACATCAATAACCAATAACCCAATCAGCTCCAATCCCCAATAACCCAAAATAGATTTAAAGTCTGGAAAATTGGTTCGTTGGTGATTATTTGGATCTTGCCTGCCTGACGCAGGCAGGGAATTTGGTTATTGGTGTTTGGCCAAGAAGGTTGAGAATTATCGGAGGTGGATTAAATGGAAAATAGAGTCAAGAAGGTTGTGTTAGCTTACTCGGGAGGCCTGGATACATCCATCATCCTGAAGTGGCTTAAGAATGAGTTTGGATGTGAGGTCATTGCCTTCACGGCAGATATCGGACAGGCTGAGGAACTGGATCATCTGGAGGAGAAGGCCATTGCAACCGGTGCGAGCAAAATCTACATCGAAGACCTTCGGGAAGAGTTTGTTAGAGACTATGTCTTCCCGGCATTAAAAGCCAATGCCGTCTACGAAGGGACCTATCTGATGGGGACTTCCATAGCAAGGCCCCTGATCGCAAAGAGGCAGGTCGAGATCGCCCAGCTGGAAGGGGCGGATGCTGTGGCCCATGGTGCAACCGGAAAAGGGAATGACCAGGTGCGATTTGAACTGACCTATTATGCTCTCAATCCCTATATCCGGGTCATCTCACCTTGGAGACAGTGGCAATTCAAATCGCGTGAGGAGTTGATGGCCTATGCTAAGGAGAATGGCATTCCCATTCCGGTCAGCAAGGAGAAGCCATACTCCACGGACCGAAACCTCCTTCACATCAGTTTCGAAGGAGGGATTCTGGAAGATCCATGGTCACCCCCACCGGAAGATATGTTTCTGCTCTCCGTCTCTCCTGAAAAGGCACCGGATCAGCCCACGGTGATTGAGATTGATTTTGAAGACGGGGTTCCGGTCCGGTTGGATGGCAAGCCTCTTTCCCCTGCCAATCTCTTGGCCCGGCTCAACGAACTTGGAGGGAAGAACGGGGTCGGTCGTGTGGATATGGTCGAAAACCGTTACGTCGGGATGAAATCGAGGGGGGTCTATGAAACTCCAGGGGGAACGATCCTCCATATCGCTCACCGAGCGATCGAATCGATCACTATGGACCGAGAGGTGATGCACTTCAAAGATAGTTTAATACCGAAGATTTCTGAACTCATCTACTATGGCTATTGGTTTTCGCCAGAGATGGAGGTCCTTAAGCATGCGGTGGATGAGATGCAGAAAGATGTGACAGGCACGGTCCGTCTGAAGCTCTATAAAGGGAATTGTACTGTGATCGGTCGCAAATCGGAGAAGTCACTCTATCATGGCGCATTTGCGACCTTTGAGAAAGACACGGTCTATAATCAGAAGGATGCAGAGGGTTTCATCAGACTGAATGCGTTAAGACTGAGAATAAGAAGGATGATGAGAGGATGACAATTAGACGATGGACGATAGACGAGAGACGATGGACGATTAAGCGGAGAAGGGTATGAATCAGAAATATAACCCAAAAGAGATTGAGGAGAAGTGGCAACAGATCTGGGAGGAGCAGAAGCTCTTTAAGGTGACAGAAGATGAGGGTAAGAAGAAGTACTACCTTCTTGAGATGTTTCCTTATCCATCGGGCAAGATCCACATGGGCCATGTACGCAACTACTCGATCGGCGATGTCGTTGCCCGCTATAAAAAGATGAGAGGATTTAATGTCCTACATCCCATGGCCTGGGATGCCTTTGGCATGCCAGCCGAGAATGCGGCGATTGAACATGGGGTCCATCCAGCCCAATGGACCTATGAGAATATTGAGTATATGAAGAGGCAGTTGAAACGATTGGGATTCAGTTATGACTGGGATCGGGAGTTTGCCACGTGTGATCCCTCCTACTATCGCTGGGAACAGCTCTTCTTCTTGAAGATGTATGAGAAGGGGCTGGCTTATAAGAAACGATCTACTGTGAATTGGTGTGAGATCTGCAAGACGGTTCTGGCCAATGAGCAGGTGATGGGCGATGGGACCTGCTGGCGGGGACATGCCGATGATCCGGGCGTGACCCAGAAGGAGCTGGAGCAGTGGTTTTTCAAGATTACCGACTATGCGGAGGAGCTGCTGGAGTGGTGCGACAAACTTCCAGGATGGCCAGAGCGCGTCCTCACCATGCAGAAGAACTGGATCGGAAAGTCGATCGGTGCAGAGATCCATTTTCCATTGGAGAATTCGAAGGAGCCGATCAAAGTCTTCACCACCCGGCAGGATACCGTCTTTGGCGCAACCTTCATGAGCCTTGCGCCTGAACACCCACTGGCCCTGATGCTTTCTAAGGGGACTTCTCAAGAGAGAGCCGTGCGAGATTTTGTGGAGAAGATGAGACGCCAGGACCAGATGAAGCGAACCGCTCCCACAACGGAGAAGGAGGGCGTTTTCACAGGAGCCTACTGTCTCAATCCGATGACAGGGGCGAGGATGCCGATCTTCGTTGCCAACTTTGTCTTGATGGAGTATGGGACAGGGGCTGTCATGGCTGTTCCCACACATGACCAGAGAGATTTCGAATTTGCCAGGCAGTATGGGCTTCCGCTCATCGTCGTGGTTCAGCCAGAGGGAGAGAGATTAAATGCGGATACGATGGCAGAGGCCTATGAGGGAGAAGGGTTTTTGGTCAACTCAGGGATGTTTAATGGGATGAGTAGCCAGAAGGCAAGAGAGGCGATTGCCAAATACCTGGAAGAGAAAGGGTTGGGTGGAAAGAAAGTCAGTTACCGATTGAGGGACTGGGGCATCTCGAGACAGCGTTATTGGGGCGCACCCATTCCCATTATCTACTGTGAGCATTGTGGGACCGTTCCTGTCCCCGAGAAAGATCTCCCTGTCATTCTTCCATTTAATGTGGAGGTGACTGGAATGGGCGAGTCGCCTCTGGTCAATGTGAAGGAGTTTGTGGAGGTCCCCTGTCCTCAATGTGGTAAGATCGGTCGGAGAGAGACGGATACCATGGATACTTTTGTCGAATCGTCCTGGTATTTTGATCGGTTTGCCTGTCCGGATTTTCATGAGGGGCCACTCGATCGAAGAAGGGTCGATTACTGGATGCCTGTGGATCAATATATCGGCGGGATCGAACATGCCATCCTCCATCTTCTCTATTCCCGATTTTTCACCCGGGTTCTGAAAGAGATGGGATGGCTCAGCGTTGAAGAGCCATTCACCAATCTCCTCACCCAGGGGATGGTCTGCAAAGAGGTGCTTGAGTGTCCGAGGGATGGCTACCTCTTTCCTGAAGAGATTGAAAAGGAAGGAGAAACCTACCGGTGTCGAAAGTGCGGTGGCCCGATCGCCGTGGGAAGGCTGGAGAAGATGTCGAAGTCGAAAAGGAATGTGGTCGATCCGGAGTATCTGGTCGAGAAATATGGAGCCGATACTGCACGGATCTTCTGCCTCTTTGCGGCTCCTCCGGAGAAGGACCTGGACTGGAGCGATCAGGGGGTGGAAGGGGCCTTCCGTTTTTTAAATCGGGTCTGGAGACTCTTTGCCGACCACTCCTTGCGACTCAGAGGGGTTACCTGCCTTTCCTTCGGGACCCCATTGGATGGGGAGGCAAAGCTTTTTCGTCAGAAGATCCACAAAACGATCAAAAAAGTGACGGAGGATATTGAACGTTTCCATTTTAATACGGCCATCAGTGCCATCATGGAACTGGTCAATGAAATCTATGGTTCAGAGATCAAGGACCGGCACGACGAACTCTCACAGAAACTCATGAGAGAGGCGATTGAGACGACGGTCATTCTCCTTTCCCCATTTGTTCCCCATTTTTCTGAGGAGCTTTGGGAGGCATTGGGAAATCAGAAGTCCGTGATCCATCGGGCCTGGCCAGATTATGATCCAGAGGCAGTTTTGGAGGACGAGATCCTGATCGTTGTTCAAGTGAATGGTAGAGTGAGAGATCGAATCGTTGTGCCCGCCTCTTATGGTGAAGAAGAGATTAAGGCTTGGGCTCTGAAGACTGAAAGAATTCAAAGATTGGTCGAAGGCAAGTCAATCAAGCGGGTGATCCTTGTTCCCCAAAAACTGGTCAATATCGTATGTTGATCGCTCGCAGAGGAGTCCTGTCTTACGGTTAGGGTGAGGAAGCCCGTCTCGTCAAGCGTCAAAGGGTGATATGAAAAAACCAATAACCTTACCTTTAAGCCATACGGGCGTCGTCGCCATCACCTGTTTATACCTTTTCCTTCTCATGGGTTGCGGCTATAAAATGGTTGGAAAGGAGACCCATCTTCCCCCAAATATCAACTCTCTTTGCATCCCCACGTTTGTGAACCAGACCTCTGAGCCGGGCATTGAGGTTCCCTTTACGCAAGGGTTTTTAAGGGAGTTTATTCAGGATAGAAGGGTGAAGGTCGTGGGAAGAGATGAGGCGGATTCCATTCTGGAGGGAGTCGTCAAATCCTTTCAGATCCATTCGATCTCCTATGACCGTTCGGGGATAGCGCTCGAATATCAGGCCACGGCTGTCGTGGATTTGACGTTGAGAAAAAAAAGTGGAGAAGTTCTCTGGATGGAGAAGGATCTTTCGGAAAGCAGGGTTTATCGAACCTCGCAAAATATTCTTGTCAGCGAATCGAATAAGGCTGCAGCCATCCAGTTGCTGGCAAAGTTTATGGCTGAACGAGTTCGAAATCGATTCTTTTATAATTTCTGATTCACGAATGACACGAATGATAACGAATGGCACGAATATTTTTTGATGTGTTCGATTGGGTGTCATTAGTTCCAATGGTGAAGATTAAAGGGGAAGGATAGATTATGTACACCGCATCGGATTTAAGAAAAGGTTTAAAGATCACCATCGATCATGAACCTTATATCGTCACCGCTTTTGAGTTTTCCAAACCTGGGAAAGGGCAGGCCCTTTACCGGACAAAATTGAAGAATATGATTACTGGATTGACGATCGATCGAACCTACCGCGAAGGCGATACCTTTGAACCTGCATCGCTGGAAGAGAGGCCCATGCAGTTCCTCTACAAAGAAGGGGATCATTACTATTTCATGGATAATCAGACTTATGAACAGATCATCATCAATGAAGAGACGCTGGGAGAGGCTAAAAACTTTCTCATCGATAATTTAAATGTGAAGGTGTTGATGTTTAGAGAGAGGCCCATCGGCATCGATCTTCCCAACTTTGTCAACCTTCGGGTGATCAAGACCGAGATGTGGGTCAAAGGGGATACGTCAAAGACCGATTACAAACCGGCGACAGTTGAGACTGGCTATGAACTGCGCATTCCTCCCTTTGTTCAAGAGGGTGAGTTGATCACCATTGATACCCGAACCGGCGAATATTCAACCCGGGTTAAAGAATAGGGACGAAGAAAATTAACCTCCGTCTTAGGCAGAGGCAATGAGGTCCGTTCCGTTCATAAAAGGTTACGTCTTTCGTGTTTTATTGTTTATACGTAACCTTAACCCATTGCCCTTTTGGCAAAACGGCGAGAGTATTCCTCATCTGTGGATCATTTAAATTGTTCCCGCCCAAAGAGCTGGCCATTGGCCAGACGAAAAATTGCCCTTGAGAAGAGGGCGAGGATCATCCAGACAATCAGGCAATTCTTCGATGAGAGGGGATATCTTGAAGTAGAGACTCCTCATCGCATCCCTGCTCCTGCTCCAGAGTCTCATATCCATCCAGTCCCCTCAGGTCACTGGTTCCTCCACCCCTCTCCTGAACTCTGCATGAAACGAATGCTTGCCGCTGGCTATGAAAAGATCTATCAGATCTGTCGTTGCTGGAGAGAAGGGGAGAGAGGTGGTCAGCACATTCCAGAATTCACTCTTTTAGAATGGTATCGAACAGGTGCGGATTATTTTGCGCTCATGGATGAGTGCGAAACGTTGATCCAGTTTTTGGTTGAAGACCTGGGAATGGGAAGAACGATATCCTACCAGGAACAGGCTATCTCCATGGCGTCTCCCTGGGAGAGGATGTCGGTTGAGGAGGCGTTTCAATGTTATGCCAAGATATCCATGAAAGAGGCCTTACAGCAGGAGCTCTTTGATGAAGCCATGGTTCAGGATATTGAGCCCAATCTTGGAATTAAAAGGCCTACGTTTCTTTATGATTACCCTTCGGAGCGAAGATCCCTGGCACGATTGAAAAGAGAGAACCCGAATGTGGCAGAACGATTTGAGCTCTATCTGGGAGGTCTTGAGATCGCCAATGCGTTTTCTGAATTGACCGATCCTGAAGAACAGCGGAGAGCGTTTGAGGCAGAGAATGAGACCCGCCGGCTGTTGGGAAAAGAGATTTATCCAATGCCTGAGAGGTTTTTAGAGGAATTAGAAGAGATGCCGCCCTCAGCGGGGATTGCCCTTGGAGTGGACCGATTGGTCATGGTTTTATTGAATGCCAAAACGATTGATGAAGTGGTCGCATTTACCCCAGAAGAACTTTGATGATGTGATCGATATACAATGTCGATTCCAAATATGACAATTAGCTATCAATCCCCATTTGTATCCAGGTATTCGACAATCTCACCAAGATCATTGCGAAGATAGAGGATATTTCCAACTCTTTTCAGATGATCAAGGGGAAACGGGACTTTCCCTTTTCCACCAGGGAGGTCAATGACATAGGAAGGGGTGGCCATGCCTGAAATATGTCCCCTCAATCGGGCCATGATCTCCATCCCTTTCTGGATGGGGGTTCGAAAATGGCCAGCTCCTTTGACCAGGTCCATCTGGTGGAGGTAATAGGGACGAACCCTGATGGTCAGAAGCCCCTGCATCAGTTGTTTCATCACTTCAGGGTCGTCGTTTACCTCCTTAAGTAGAACCGTTTGGTTTCCAAGTGGGATGCCCACATCTGCCAGAAGGCTGCAGGCCCTTGAGGATTGAGGGGTGATTTCTAAGGGATGGTTAAACTGGGTATTCACATAGAGGGGGTGATACCGTTTTAGCATCCCGCAGAGATTCGACGTGATGCGGTCCGGCAGGGTCACAGGGGTTCGGGTATGAATCCTGATGATCTGGAGGTGACGAATTTCCCTGAGCTTGACGAGAATCTCTTCCAATTGGTCATCCGTGAGCAGAAAAGGATCGCCGCCAGACAGGATGACTTCAGTAATGTCAGGTCTTGCTTCGATATAATCCAAAGCCGCTTTCAAGGAGTCGCGACCGATATGACCTCTCTCTTTCCCAATCCTATTTTTTCTTGTACAGAATCGGCAAAAGGTTGGGCAGGAGTTGGAGATGAGAAGGAGGACCCGGTCTGGATAGCGGTGGATGAGGCCTGGAGCAACGGTTAGGTTTCCTTCGTTGAGCGGATCGCTCAGAAGGCCGTCTTCGTCCAGTTCGCGCAGGTCAGGGATGCATTGCCGCCCAATCGGATCATTCCTCTTCTGGATGAGGTTTAAATAGTAACGGGTGATCCGGAGCGGATAACGTTCGATCACGGGTTGGAGTGATTCGGTGTCAAGGGGAAGAAAATGGGTTAACTCGTCGAGCGAGACGATACTTTCAGAGAGGGATTTTTGCCAGCTTTCCATGTTGATAACAATTTTTATTGAATTTTACCTTTTTCATGGATAGAATGCAAAAACCAAAGAGAATGGTTTTAAGAATGTGGTAAGATGTTGGGGATGCCTATGAATCTCTGGACTCAAAAGAGCAGAATCGTCATCACCTGTGCGAAGGCGATGCCTCCTTATCTAAAAGAAGAGCTTCGTTTACTTGAATATCCCATTCTATCGGAGGGTGCGGCCAGTGTCGAGACGGAAGGGACGATGCAAGATGCCATGAAGTTGAATCTCTTCATTCGCACTGGCCACAGGGTCCTTTTCTTCCTGGAACGATTCAGAACGAGAAATCCTGATGAACTTTATCGAGGGGTGACTGAGATGGGGTGGGAAGAGTGGATCCCGGAAGAGGGTTATATCTGCGTGACCTCAACCGTGGATAGCCCAACCATTAAGGATACCCGTTTTGCCAATGTGAAGTGTAAAGATGCCATTGTAGACCGGATTAAGAGGGTGAGAGGTCGACGCCCGGATTCGGGCTCGGAAAAGGATCGGACCGTCATCCATCTCTTCTGGAAAGACGAGACGAGTTCGATTTATATCGATACTTCGGGCCAGCCTCTCTCAAAGAGGGGATATCGTCAGATCCCCTTGGAGGCGCCCATGCAGGAGACGCTTGCAGCCGGTGTCATTCTGGCAACCGGATGGAGAGGAAACAACCACTTGATTAATCCGATGTGCGGAAGCGGGACGCTTGCAATCGAGGCGGCATTGATCGGCCTGGGAAGACCCCCTGGTCTGTTGAGGAGCAATTTCGGCTTTATGCACTTGAAAGGGTTTCACGAATCCTCTTGGCGCGAGATACGTCGGAAAGCAAGGGCCGTGGCGAGAGACTGGATGGATGGGAAGATCATTGCTACAGATATCAGCGCAGAGGCCATCCAAGGCGCAAAAAAGAATGCGCAGACGGCGGGTGTCGAGCGATGGATTGACTTCGGCATCTGTCCGTTTGAGGAGACGCCTGTTCCAGGCGAGGGAGGGGTCGTGGTACTTAATCCAGAATATGGGGAACGGATGGGCGAGAAGGAAGCTTTGAAGAAGATCTACAAAGGGATCGGAGATTTTTTTAAAAAGAGATGCCAGGGATATCGGGGATATCTCTTTACCGGCAACTTTGAGTTGGCCAAGCAGGTTGGTTTGAGGACAACGAGGAGGGTTCCCTTTTACAATTCCAATATCGAATGCCGACTATTAGAGTATGAGCTCTATGAGGGAAGCCATAAAAAGCAGAGTTAAGGAGGACAATTTCGCATTGACGAGATAAATCTTTTTTTATAAGATAATGATCACCATAATTGAGCGATTCACCCTACCTTCCAAGGAGGGCGGTAATGCTTCAAACCCTTTTAGAATGCGATACGTTGAACGTCTGGGTCATGGACCTTAAGCTTTCACCCAACGGGTGATGATTGAACAGACCCGATGGTTGATTTAATCAATCAAAGGTCATCGCTCTAAAAGGCTTTTCGGCCTCCCCGCCCCCCCTTGTGAAGGGTGAAAGAAATCGTTCAATTTAGGGATCAGATAGTCTATCCTGAATAAATTGGGAAAAGATATGAAAATAGGTAGAGAGCAAATACTGAGGATTCCTGAAGAAAATCAAAATACCATCAGAAGTTATGGAGTTAAACGGTTGGGTTTGTTTGGCTCCTGTGCACGGGGTGAATGTTCCGAAGGGAGTGACCTTGACTTCGTAGTTGAGTTTTATAAAAAATCATTCGATTCCTATATGGATTTGAAAGTGTTTTTGGAGGGGCTCTTTGAATGTCGGGTCGATCTGGTTCTTGCCGATACCATCAAACCAAGATTCCGTTCAACCATCCTTGAAGAGGCGGTTCATGTCTCGGGACTATAAAGTCTATCTTGAAGATATTCTCGACGCCATTACAAAAATCCAATTATACACAGAGAGCCTTCCCAAAGAAACATTTATTGCCGATCCTAAAACCATTGATGCCATCATTCGAAATCTTGAAATTATCGGCGAAGCCATCAAAAAATTACCCGAAGAAACACGTTTGAAATATCCTGAAGTAAACCCTGTATATCCCCGCCCTAAAGGACAGGGCTTTTCTTCCTCCTTGGATTTGAAATTGCCTTCATCCCCAGTCTAAAGACTGGGGCTTTTGGGATTATACGGAGTAAACTTTTTAAAATGTTGGAGTCCTATTTCAAAAAGATATTTGATGTCAACAAAACAGGGGATGCCAGGGAGGCGAGTTATTATTCGATTTTAGAAGACCTTTAAAAAGGATGACGTTATCGAATGAAAGCCAAAACGACAAAAGAAACCTATCCCATCTATTTCCTTTACGGCCCTGAGGAGTATCTGATTGAAGAGGAGGTCCGGAGGCTATTGAATCGGACTCTTTCTCCAAAGGAGAAAGGGTTCAATTTTCACCTCTTTCGTGGAGAGGGGCACAGCGGTCAGGAGATCGTCCAAACCGCTCAAACCCTTCCGATGTTTTCACAACACCGATTTGTTCTCATTCGAGGAGCGGATCAGTTTGACGGTGAGGATGTAGAGTTGTTGCTTTCTTATATCCGGAATCCTTCTCCGGCTACCTGTCTGGTGATGTGCGCTCAGACCCAGGGACCCTGGAAGAAGTATCAGAGAGAGATAGAGAGGGTTGGAAAGGTAGTCGAATATCCCCGGCTGAAAGGAACAGGGCTTGTCTCGTGGGTCAGAAAGAGGATGGAGGAGAAGGGAAAATCCATCTCGGAGGAGGCGGCCAACTATCTGATCGAGGTGTTGGGCGATCATCTCCAGGACCTGGATAATGGGTTGGAGAAGATTTTTTTAAGTTCCGGAGACAAAAGAAAGATCGAACTCTCTGATGTGGAGGGAATCACCTCCGCGGCCAAGGTGAGCACGGTATACGATTTAACCGATGCCATCGGACAACAGAACCTGGAAAAGGCGCTTTCCATCCTTGAGAAGACATTGGAGTTAAGATCCATTCCCTTTAAGAGAGAAGAGCCCCTCCCAAAACGGAAGGATGATCCTGTGCCTTTGCTGGTCGGTATCATGTCGAGACATTACTGGAATATCTGGCGAGTGAAGGAGATGGCTTCCCAGCAGAAAGACCTTGAAGAGATGGTAGGGGCACTTGGGATGAAGGCGTGGAATGTTAGGAAGTTGATGGAACAGGCCAAGAGCTTCTCCATCGCCTATCTGCAAGAGGGGATATGGAAGTGTTATAAGACCGATTTAGCCATTAAGACAGGACGGGGCCCCAAAAATCTTCTGATGGAGAAACTGGTCATTGAGCTCTGCCGGCCCCGATGAGCTCGTGAGGCCACTCATTATTTTACGGATAGAGCATTGACTGCTTTGGTTAGACGGGAGATCTTTCTGGCGGAGCTGTTTTTGTGGAAGATGCCTTTTGAGCGGCCTTTCTGAATAAGAGGTATGGCCTTTAAGAGAGCTTTTTTGGCTCCTTCGACATCCTTTTCTTCAATTGCCTCCCGCACTTTCTTAATCGAAGTCTTTAAAGTCGATTCGATATGGAGGTTTCGTCTCCTCCTTTTTTCATTCTGTTTTGCCCGCTTAATTGCAGATTGATGTGTTGCCAAAATGGAGTCTCCTTTCTCTCCCTCACCCTGGCTTCCCCCTGTTTGGGAGAAAGGAAGGGTGAGAAAATATTGATTTTTTTAACATTTTAGGGTAGCGTGTGTCAAGGTTTCCTAAATGAAAATTTGGAAGTTGCAGGTTGAGGCTAAGAAGCCCCTACCTATCGGCAGGCAGGCGTTCCGTTTACGGGTAGACGGTTCCATGGACTTCTTAAATGGAGAGACGTAACCGAATGGCGATAAGGGCGTCTTGTCACCTTAACCGTCAGAGATCACCTTTAATTTCTAACTATGACCGAAAATAAGAGGATTACCAAGGCTGCTTCGACCATTGGAATGGGAACGCTGTTGAGCCGCATCCTCGGTTTTTTGAGGGATGTGGTCATTGCCCATTTCTTTGGGGCAGGAATGGCGGCGGACGCCTTCTTTGTGGCTTTTCGGATCCCTAATCTATGGAGACGATTGGTCGGAGAAGGTTCTCTAACCATCTCCTTCATTCCGGTCTATACCGAATACCTTCACCAACGGTCCGAGGAGGAGACCCGAGAGGTTACTCACATTGCCTTTACCCTGATGGCATTGGTTTTATTCCTGATCACGATCTTTGGAATTCTCTTCTCGCCGATTCTCATTCAGCTGATCGCGCCCGGATTTGCCAGAATACCGGAAAAGTTTCAATTGACCGTCACACTCAACCAGATCATCTTCCCCTATCTTTTCTTCATGGGGCTCTTTGCGCTCTGCATGGGAATTCTAAATTCCTACAGACACTTTTTCGCCCCAGCCATTGCCCCTATCTTTCTCAATATCTCCATCATTCTTTCTGTCTTTCTCTTCTACCATTCCTTCCAGAAACCGGTCATGACGCTGGCCATGGGTGTTCTTGCCGGCGGGGTAATCCAATTTCTCTTCCAGGTCCCCTTTTTATGGCAGAAGGGGATCACTTTCCGATTTAATTTTCATTTCGGACACCCTGCCATCAGGCGGATCGGAGGGTTGATGGTTCCGGGGCTGATTGGAACAGCGGTCTATCAACTCAACGTTTTTGTGGATACGGTCTTTGCCTCCTTTCTACCCGGAGGGAGTGTTTCCTATCTCTTCTTTGCAGACCGGCTATTAGAATTTCCATTGGGGATATTTGCCATTGCCGTTGGAATGGCCTCATTGCCGAGCCTTTCCGGACTTGCTGCTCAGGGCAAGCTGGAAGAGCTGAAGAGCACACTCTCCTTCACCTTTCGGCTCACTGCCTTAATTAGCATCCCTGCCATGGTGGGGCTGATCGCCCTAAAGACGCCCATCATCAACCTTCTCTTCCAGAGAGGCCTTTTCGACTACACCGCAACGGTATTGACTGCACAGGCCCTTCTCTGCTATTCCGTTGGCCTGTGGGCCATTGCAGGGGTGCGGACACTTGTTCCTGCTTTTTATGCACTTCAAGAGACCTGGACACCACTGAAAATTGCGCTCATCTGCCTCATGGCCAATGTGGTTCTTAATACCATTTTCATCTTCTTCACACCTTTGAAACATGCAGGGCTTGCCTTGGCTACCAGTCTTTCATCCATTTTAAATCTCATTCTTTTAAGCTGGAAGCTGAATCTCAAACTCAATGGAGTGGAGATCGTCAATAACCTTAGGTCGCTTCTCCGAATTCTAATCGGTAGCCTTCCTATGGGATTCGCTGCCTACCTGATCTGCTCTCTTGGAGATTGGACTCAGACAGGCAATACGCTACTCAAAGCCGTCTTCCTCTCAGCGGCGATCCTCATCGGCATCACCCTCTATCTGATCTGCTCTTACTGGATGAAGAATGAGGAGATGATGTTTTTGCTGAATATGGTGAGGAAAAGGAGATACAGAAAATAGCCCAAGGCCAATGGCCAAACGTCCAAAGGTTGTCAAATCGTCAGATCAAAAAACCAATTCTTCATTTTTTGACTCTCGCCCAGATAAACAGCCCTACTGCCAGAACGATTCCAATCAACTCCATGCCAATCGTTGGAAAGACGAGAAGGATCGCCGAGACGGCAAACAGAATCCGTTTGATCCAACTCAGGGGAGACCAGATGTGTCCGACCAGGAAAGCGGAGAGGCAGGCGACTCCGAGACCGGTCAGTCCAGTTGCCTTCAAGATCTCAGGGAGTGTTCCATGAAGGAGAAGTGCGGGTTGAAAGACAAAGGCAAAGGGGATGAGAAACCCTGCGATGCCAAGCTTGAAGGCTTCGATTCCTGTAGACATCATCTCCGAGCCGGCCAGATTGGCCGCCGCAAAAGCTGTGATCGCATCCGGAGGCGTAATATCTGAAAGCACAGCGTAGTAGAAGACAAAGAGGTGGGCGGATAGCAGGGCCACCTCAAACTTTCCAAGGGCAGAGGCTCCCACAGTGACTGCAATGATGTAGGCCGGAGTGGTTGGAATTCCCGTTCCAAGAACACTGACGACCAG
>CAKZKY010000396.1 GCA_937124575.1 uncultured Pseudomonadota bacterium
CGTTCCGTGGATTATTCCACGGAGGGAGCCACATTTCAATTTTCAACTAAAAACAGTATAATCTCCTGCTGATGTATCATCTTCTCAAGGCCGTTCCTTCTCGGGCTCACCTGATACTGGTGGGCGATGTGGAACAGCTTCCATCGGTCGGACCGGGAAATGTTTTAAAGGACATCATCGATTCAGACATCTTTACGGTGGTGAGGCTCACGGAGATCTTTCGCCAGGCTCGGGAGAGCATGATCGTGGTAAATGCCCACAGGGTGAACCAGGGAGAGTTTCCGATTCTGAAGGTGACGGAGGGAAAAGAGGGCGCCGACTTCTACTTTATCGAGGAAGAGGATCCGGAAAAGATATTGGAGAGGATCGTTTCTCTCTGTTCGAGAAGAATTCCAAATCGTTTTGGCTTCCATCCGATAAGGGACATTCAGGTTCTGACACCCATGCATAAGGGGGTCATCGGGGTGACCAACCTGAACGTCGAACTAAAGAAGAAATTGAACCCAGGACAGCAAGGCGTGACCCATGGAAGTAGAACCTTCAGACTGAGGGATAAGGTCATGCAGATCACCAACAATTATGATAAAGAGGTCTTCAACGGTGACATAGGATGGGTCTCAAGGATCGATGAGGAGGAGAGGGAGGTCACCATAGACTTCGACGGAAGGCTCATAACCTATGACTACTCTGACCTTGACGAGATCGTCCTTGCCTACGCCATCTCCGTCCACAAATCCCAGGGGAGCGAATATCCGGTTGTGATCTTACCGGTGACAACGCAGCACTATGTTCTTCTTCAAAGAAATCTGATTTACACCGGGATCACGAGGGCGAGGAAGCTGGTGGTGCTGATCGGGACTAAAAAGGCCCTGGCCATTGCCATCAGAAACAACAAACCCGAGTTGAGATTCACTCATCTCTCCCGTAGACTACAGAGCAGGGAGATGGTGACCCCTCAAACCCCTGGTTGAGGATTCTTATGCTGTTGATCTGGATTGTGGCCGTATCCTTACTTCAGCGGCAATCACGGCATTAAATAACCCTCGGGTTAGACTTAAGGTTTCGCGTAAAGCAGAAAGGAGAAGTCACAGGAACAGATGCCCCACTTCAAAAAGCCCTGAATATTCAGGATAATTGGATGTGAGAAGGAGGAAAAATGTCTGAGTGGTTATGGAATCGGTCAGATCTTATTAGACTGTCAGCGCATAAAAAACCTGACGTTAGGCGATGGGCATGTGAAAGGATGAGGGCCCTTTACGCAGAGGCCGGAATCGAGATTTTAGAGAGGCTTTTACGAGATAGGGACCGGGATGTTCTGCTTGAGGCCCTTGGATACCTGGAAGATCATCCTGACCCAAGATTTAAGGATATACTCTTGAGGATCTACGAGAATCAAACGGGGGTTGTGGCAGGAAGATGCGCCTTCCTTCTGGGTCGATTAAAGGATGAAAGGTTCGTTTCGGCTTATAAAAGAAAGATCAATACGAGAGAAATAGACTACAACGAACTCTATTGGTCTATCAATGGATTGGGTGAACTCGGATCACCTTCAGCCAGGGCCATCTTAAGGGATATGGTCTCCGAAGTAGAGGGGGAAGTTGATCCATATTTTTTGAATTCCCTACTTGACGCCCTGATAAATTCCGGAGAGGAGATTTCTTTTTTAATGAGTTACTACGCTAAATATTATAATGGGTTTGCCCTGGAAATCCTTCAACCTCTCGCATCAGTCTGCGGCTCATGGTATTCGGTGAAAGATCTACAGGAGGAGGGGGAAAGGAAAACATTTAAGAAAACCTTTCCTCCTGTAGTATCAGAATCTCTGTCTTACCTGAAGGAGAAGGGCCTCCCCTCGCTGGAAGAGTCTCTTCAAAAGGCTTACAGAAAGGAGGACTATCGTCAGGTAATTGAGATTGCACGGGGTTACGTGGAAAAGAGGGCCGAACCCTTTGGGATTCAAGATATTGAGCTTGCCCTATCCCAAAATGATTCTCCACCATTGGCAAATTACAAAGTGATCAAGGCATTCAGTGACTTTTTGCAAAAGATACCGCAGGAGGCATTGAAAGATCTGGCTCTTGTGGCAATTGTCGTCCTTTCGAGGTTTGTCGAATTTCAAAACCTTCTTCGATTAAAAATAGAAGAGCTAAGCGAGGAGAGGTTATTTGAAGTCATCTTTGAGGACAGGGGGACCATTCAAAAAGATGAAGAGTTGATAAAGAGGCTGTTAACGATATGTGATTGGGAGAGGATATTCCTTAAATCTATTCGGCAATTGAGAGATCATCCTTTCTCTTTTGGGACGAAGCGGGCCCTACGATTGTTGGGAGAACTCAAGGATGAAAGAGCCATTCCGGAATTGGTGAATTTTCTAAAGACGAAGGCGAATGATGAGGCGTTGGATCAGTCTATCAAGACTCTGGTTCGGATCGGAGAGCCATTGATCGATTATCTCGAAAAATATTTTGATGAGCTCGAGCAGGAGCAGCGAGCTGAGATCCTATTTGCCCTGCAGGATCTGCCGATGGAGAGAACGGCTGATCTACTTCTGCGTTATTGGGACAAGCTCTGGTCGATGAATAAAGAGCCTTTCCTCTATGCCCTGCAGGGGGTCACCTCCAGACGGTTTATCGATCCACTGCGGAAGGAGCTGAAAGAGGGAGAGGTCCTCGAAGAGGAAATCTTTTACCTTCTATGTCACATCCATGGCGTGGATGATATTCTTCTTCCCCAAATCGAAAGGAGGATGACCGAGAGGAGGAAGGAGATTGAAAGGAAATTAGCTCTCTTTGATGAGGGGGGTTCCCTTCTGCTTCAATCAAAGAAGATACCTGTGGAATTGAGATGCCTTCGGTGCGGCAAACCCTATCATTACGATGTCGAAAATATTTACGTGACAGGGGAGAAAGCGGAGCCAAAGATCGTGGATAAAATCGTATGTAAGAATTGCAGGGCGATCAACCAATATGAGATGACCCCGAAGGGGCGGATGGCCATCCTCGGCGGGATGACTCTAACCACTGCGCTTATAAAAGAGGGAAGATTGAGGCCCGAGGAAAGCCCGATCAAAGTGGCCGAAGCGGGCCTGATGGATGGCCGGCGTATGTCCTTTGAGGAAGTGCTTAAATATTACCAGAATGAGGTTCAAAAATCACCTGAGGATCCCGCTTTGAGGGTGGGTTACGGGAATGTTCTCATGAGGATGGGAATGGAGAAGGAGGCTGTCTTTCAGTATCAGGAGGCCCTGAGACTGGACCCGCTTGCCGTGGAGGCTTATGCCTCATTGGGTGAGTACGAGGGGGACAAGGGTCGCCATTCTCAGGCCTATGAGTATTTCAAAAAGGCGGCTGAGGTGTACGATACAGGGCACTGCTACAGAGCCAAGGAGACTGACCAACTCAAAGAGGCAATCTTTCTAAATCTTGAGCGCTATGAGAACTTGCTTGGGATAGGGACGAAACAGTCTCCGTCACTGTCTTCGGAACCACTCGTAAAAAGGGAAAAGGTTGGGAGGAATGATCCCTGTCCGTGCGGAAGCGGGAAAAAATATAAGAAATGCTGCTTGATCAAAGAAGAAGCCAGGAGGTCCCAAAAGACATCTGCAATCCCGACAGAGATCGAACTACGGGAGAAACTTCTATCCTTTTCAGCAAAGGAGAGGTTCAAGAAAGATCTTAAAAGGGCGTATCAACTCTTCTGGAGAAAGCCTTTCAAGGAACCCTTCATCCTTGATGAGGCAGAGGAGGCTAGTTTCGGGTTCTTTCTGGACTGGTTCATTCACGATTTCAATTTATCCAATGGGATGACGGTCATTGAAGAGTATTACCAGCAGAAGAAGGATGAATTCTCCAAGGAGGAACTTTCCCTCCTGAATTATGAGATGGCAAGTTATCTCGGTCTCTATGAGGTGGTCTCCGTTACCCCGGAAGTGGGGTTGAGGCTTAGGGATTTAATCACCGAGGAGGAGATCGATGTTTTAGAAGTAAAAGGTTCTTTGAAGCTGGTGAGCTGGGATGTGATTTTTGCGAGGGTTATCAGGATGGATTCGGTTAATAAACTCTCTGGGATGATTACCATAATTCCGAGGAGGAGTAGGGATGAAATCTTATCCGCCATTCGGCAGACCTGGGAAAGAACTAAAGAGGAAACCATGGGTATGACATGGGCAAATTTTATGAAGGCCAATGCACACCTCCTCCATCACCTGATTGAGGACCGCTCGGCAAAGGAACCGATCTTTGTGACGGAGGAAAATCACAGGCTAATTTCATCCAAGGCCGTCTACGAAGTGAAGGATTTTCACACCGTTAAAAATCGTCTTAATAAAGAGTTTGATTTCCTCCTCAGTAAAGACCTAGAAGGCAAAGAGATCCGATGGAGCTGGTTAAAAAGGGGAAGATCCAAGGACTGGGAAGAGGGGCATCCAGTTGAAGGGGCTGTTATTTTTCGATCTGAAATGGTCAGCGAAAGGGGAAAACTCAGATGGACCTCCTTAGGGACCGTTAGCCTAACCCCGGAGAAACTCGAACTCTGGTGTATTTCCAGGGAGAGGCTGGAAAAGGGTAAAAGGAGGCTTTTGGAGATTCTGGGAGATAATATTGAGCACAGAGTTGATACCTATGAAGACTTGTTCAGAAAAGCTATGGACGGGACTTCTGAAATTTCTGACATAGAGGAAACCGAGACGGAAGGAGACTATCTACCTCTCATTTCGGAAATGATGAAGGAGTGGATTACGGAATGGGTTGATGAAGAAATCCCTGCTTTAAATGGAATGACTCCAAGGGAGGCTGTAAGGACCCCTGAGGGCAGGAAAAAAGTAGAGGAGCTCCTGAAAGATTTTGAGAATATAGAGGAGAGGAAAAGAAGAGAAGGCAAAGCTTATGTTGATATCAACGTATTAAGAAAGAGGCTTGATCTTTAACATCTCCCGATTAATCAACACCAAATCCATCCAGCCGAGTTTAGCGAGTTCAATCCCAAAAGGGTTACTTGTAGTGAGAGAAGTCCTTAAGGAGGAGAGGTTGAGTAACCGGAAAGAGGAGTTTGTCTCTTTTGTGGGGGATCTTCCAAGGCCTATTCGTCTGGTGATGGAGGCAACTGGCAACTCTTTCTATCTCTGTGAGTGTTTGGAGGATCTGGTAGAGGAGATTCAGATTGCCCATCCTTTGAAGACCAAGGCGATTGCTTCGGCCAGAATCAAGACGGATCGGATCGATGATGGTATTTTGGCTCATCTGGGGATGGCGGATCTGGTTCCTCAAGCCTATTTTCCTTCTCGGGAGATCAGGGATTTGAAGAAGACTCTATAGGCATCGGGCTTTCTTGATTGCTCTTCAAATCAGACTCAAGAACAGGGTTCATTCTTATCTCTGGAAGTTGGGGGTAGAGACAGGGCAGACGGATCTCTTTGGGAAATCGGGTCTTTTGTGGCTTAAGGGGCTTGAGCTCAGAGAGCCTTATCGCGTAGTTTTCTGGATCAGGACCATAGGGTCTTGGAGGTTCTTCAGAGTGAGATTAGGGTTGCCACTCAGGGTATTGAGCGTCTTGCCAGAGAGGATGAGAGAGTTAGGCTTCTTCTGCCTATTCGGGGAATTGGGAGATACTCGGCGATGTTGATTCTGGCCGAGATTGGGGAGATTGATCGTTTTGCTGGACCCAAGAAGTTGGTTTCTTTCAGTGATCTTTGTCCTTCCACCTTTCAGTCTGGAAGGGTCTTTTATCATGGGAAGATTACCAAGCAGGGATCGAGATGGTTGAGGTGGATTCTGGTGGAGGCGGCTCAGAAGTATGCGCGAGCTCCTGGCAGGCTTGGCAATCTCTTCAGGAGGGTCCAGAGTAGAAAGGGAAACAATACGGCAAAGGTTGCTGTGGCCAGAGAGATACTGGTCTGCATCTATCATTGTCTTAAGAAAGGCGTAGCCTTTGAGGAGAGCCCAAAGAGGGTCAGAAGAATGGATTCCCAACACGTCCCCCAGGGTCGCTGGTGCTAAGACACCTCTTGTACTGATTGGACGGTTGGGACTCGGAGAGTGATTATGTGCGGACTTAGCACGGATAAGTGCGTGAGTCGTATCCTTTGGGTAATCTTCATTGAGGATCATTCATATTTTAGGGAGTAGAGGATGTAATCATAGATTTTACTGATAATCTATTGACATGGCGTTTTCATAAGGGAGGGATTTTGCAAACAGGATGAAAAAA
>CAKZKY010000397.1 GCA_937124575.1 uncultured Pseudomonadota bacterium
ACCGATCATGGGTGCAATATCTATTTTGCAAGGATCTCCACCCTCGGTAACCGCATCATTGATGTCTTCTATGTTCAAGACACCTGGGGAGAGAAGATTGAAGAACCCCATCAAATAGACCTCCTCCAGAAGACCCTCCTCCAGAGACTCACCTCATAAACCTATTCGTGCCATGCGTTTCCATAAAAAAACTTCTTTGTCCTTATTTCGGGAATATGTTAGGATTTTAATAAACAATTGAAAAATACAAGAATGGAAACGAATGTTATGAATCAGGATCAGATTAATTCCTCCACACCTTCCAGTTTAACGCCCCCATCCCTCTTCCCCCTCTTAAGGTAAGAGGGGGAAGAGGGAGTTATTATGGAGGCTAAGTGGTGTTATTCGTGTTATTCATTGACATTCGTGATATCCGTTTAAAGGAAGCGTCCGTGGCGAATGAAGATCTCTCAAAGCTGAGGATCGAAAAGACAAAGGCTATTTCTCGGCCTCGAAGACGAAGAAAGATCGTTTACTGGATCCTCCTTATCTTTGCTATCATTCTGGCTGGAATCCTCTACACTCAAGGAATTTTTACTCCTCCTGTTCAGGTCCAGATTGCAACTGTCAGCCAGATCTACCCCTCTCAAACCTTGATTGTGCTCAATGCAAGTGGCTATGTTGTTCCCCAGCGTAAATCCGCACTTGCATCAAAAGTAACAGGCCGTCTCATCTGGCTTGGAGTTGAGGAGGGACACCGTGTTAAACAGGATCAGATCGTCGCCCGTCTCGAAAGCCAGGATGTCACAGCGGCAAAAGAAATGGCAGAGGCTAACGTAACCGCAGCCCGTCATAACATTGAACTGGCCCGAGCAGAGCTTCGAGAAGCAACCCTCCAATTGGAACGGAACAAAGCCCTTCTGGCAAAAGGATATGTGGCCAGATCGGTCTATGACTCTGCCCTTGCCCGTTATGAGAAAGCCGTTGCTTCTGTTGAGGCTTCGGAAGCCAACCTTAAGGCAGGTCTTGCTGCACTCGAGGCAGCCAACATCAACCTCGAATACACCCAGATCCGGGCCCCTTTTGACGCTGTGGTCTTAACCAAAAATGCCGATGTCGGCGATATTGTCACCCCCATCGGTGCCGCAGCAAACGCCAAATCAGCTGTCATCACGATTGCGGATATGAACTCCCTTCAGGTCGAAGCCGATGTCTCTGAATCGAATCTCAACAAGATTAAAGTCGGGCAACCCTGTGAGATTCAGCTCGATGCCCTGCCCGGAGAACGTTTCCGCGGCACCGTCCACATGATCGTGCCCACAGCTGACCGAACCAAGGCAACAGTCATGGTCAAGGTTCGTTTCCTTGATAGAGATCCTCGTATCCTCCCGGAGATGAGTGCAAAGGTGGCCTTTCTCTCAAGGCCAGCCAAAACCGAAGAGCAGAAGCCACGATTAGCAATCAACCAGTCATCCATCGTGAACAGAAAAGGCCCTCCGAGTGTCTTCCTGATCAAGGAAAACAGAGCTATTGAAACACCACTCACCCTTGGGGCCAAGATCGGTGATATGGTAGAGGTTCTCGATGGAATTAAAGTCGGCGACCAGATCGTGCTCAATCCTCCTGACCGCTTGAAAAATGGGTTGAAGATAAAAACAGTGGAGAAGTAAAGAATAACCAAGCACCACTATGATGACGCCCCCCAACCCCCTCTTAAATTAAGAGGGGGAGTGGGGGAGTTATGATTTGTAATTTGCTGTTTGGTTATTGAGATTTGGTTATTGGTGTTTATTGGGTGTTTGGAATTTGGTTATTGGTGATTGCCATTATATGGCCCCTATCGTTGAAATCATCGATGTCAGCAAATCCTACCAGAGAGGAAACCGAATCATTCCTGTTCTGCAGAACATCAATCTAATTATCGAAGAAGGGGAATTTCTCGCCCTTATGGGGCCCTCAGGCTCTGGAAAGAGCACACTCCTTAATCTCATTGCCGCTCTCGATCAGGTGGATCGTGGAATCATACGAGTGGGAGGGATAGACATAACGGCCCTTTCTGAAAGCGAATTGGCCGAGTGGCGGGCTATCAATGTGGGATTCATCTTTCAATTCTATAACCTGATTCCCGTGCTGACTGCTTTCGAAAATGTGGAGCTCCCTCTTTTACTCACCGGACTTTCACGAAAGGAGAGAGAAGAACATGTGGCCACAGCCCTTCGAGTCGTTAATCTCGAAGACCGAATGGACCATTATCCTGCTCAACTCTCAGGAGGAGAGCAGCAGAGGGTTGCGATTGCTCGTGCCATCGTGACCGACCCTGTCATTCTTGTCGCCGATGAACCCACGGGCGACCTCGACAAGGTGGCTGCAAGGGAGATCCTCGAATTGATGGACCGGCTCAATCGCGAATCGCACAAGACGATCATCATGGTCACCCACGATCCAAGAGCGGCTGAAAAGGCAAGGGTCATCAGGCGCCTTGAAAAGGGATTCTTGAACGATGTTCATTCTCAAGATTCTCGTTAGAAATGCCTTCCGCCATAAACTCCGTACCTTCTTGACCATCCTGGGCATTACCGTCGCTATCCTCGCCTTCGGCCTTCTTCGGACCTTTATCAATGCCTGGTACGGAGGTGTGGAGGCCTCTTCAGCATCACGTCTAATCACTCGGAACTCCCTTTCGCTCATCTTTTTTTTACCCCTCTCCTACAAGGATAAGATTCGGCAGGTGGATGGCGTTAAAACCGTCTCCTGGGGTAACTGGTTTGGTGGAATCTATGTTGATGAAAAACACTTCTTCGCAAACTTCGCCGTGGATGCTAAAAGTTATCTTGATCTCTACCCTGAATATATTCTCACTCCTGAGGAAGAGACCGCATTCTTACGTGATCGAAAAGGCTTTGTGGCGGGCCGTAAGCTTGCCAAACGATTTGGCTGGAAGATCGGTGATACAGTGACTCTCAGGGGCACAATCTATCCAGGGAATTGGGACTTCGTATTGCGGGGAATCTATCGGGGAAGGGATGAGTCAATTGACGAAACCCAATTCTTCTTCCACTGGGACTACCTGAATGAATCCTTGAAAAAAACAACTCCTTCAAGGGCTGACCAGGTGGGATGGTACATGGTTGGGGTCAGCCATCCGGACCTTACCCCAGAGGTTTCCCTTGCTATAGACAGGCTCTTCAAGAACTCCATTGCAGAGACGTTGACCGAGACAGAGAAGGCTTTTCAGCTCTCTTTCATCGCCATGTCAGAAGCGATTCTGATCGCCATTGAACTCGTCTCATTTGTCGTCATCATTATCATCATTGCTGTTGTTGCCAATACCATGTCAATGACCTACCGCGAACGGATCGGCGAATATGCCATCTTTAAAACTCTTGGCTACCGGGGATGGCGCATCGCCGGCATGATCCTCGGCGAATCCATGGTCATCACCGGTATCGGAAGCTTTTGGGGAATCCTCCTGACCTTTCCTGTTGCAAGATATGCTGGAAAGATATTGAGCAATTACTTTCCTGTCTTCAAGGTTCCTGCAGAAGCAATCTATATGGAGATCGTTGCTTCCTTCATCGTGGGAATCCTCGCTGCTATCGTCCCTACCTGGCGGGCAATAAGAATTCGGATTGCAGATGGACTGAGGAGGATCGATTAGATGGGCATTCCCCTTTCTTATAGCTTTCGCAATCTCTGGACGAGAAGATTGACTACGGTGCTCACAGCATTGGGCATGGCTCTGGTCGTATTTGTCTTTTCAGCCATGCTCATGTTAGCCGAAGGTTTAAGGAAGACCCTTGTCGAGACAGGCTCAAGCGACAATGTAGTGATCATTCGAAAAAGTTCTGCTACCGAGGTTCAGAGCGGTGTGGACCGCTATCAGGCATCTATTGTTGAAACCCAACCTGAGATCGCCATTGGCCAAGATGGGATGCCTCTTTTAGCCAAGGAGATGGTCGTCATCATCAGCCTGAGCCGACGTGACAACGGTGGAGAAGGATACATCACCACCCGTGGCATCGGAAAAAGCTCAATCCACTTGAGGCCCCAGGTGAGACTCGTGGAGGGACGTCTGCCCAATCCTGGATCCCACGAAATCCTCGTCGGAAAAAGTGTGGCAGAACGATTTAAAGGAGCGGGGTTAGGCGAAACGCTCCGTTTTGGCATGCGTGAGTGGAAAGTGGTTGGGATTTTTGATGCTGGCAACACCGGCTTCAAATCGGAGATCTGGGGGGATGCAGATCAGCTCATGCAGACCTTCAGGCGGATTGTTTACTCTTCGATCCTTTTTAAACTTCGGGATCCTTCCCGATTTGAAGAGGTGAAGAGACGGATTGAGAGCGACCCTCGCCTCACCCTCGAAGCGAAAAGGGAGAATCAGTACTATGCCGAACAATCCAAAATGATGGTAACCTTTCTCCGTATCCTCGGAACCTCGCTCACTATTATCTTCTCCCTGGGGGCTATCATCGGGGCTATGATCACCATGTATGCCGCCGTCTCAACTCGAACCGCTGAAATTGGCACTATGCGCGCCCTCGGTTTCAAGAGGCTCAGCATCTTAACCGCCTTCTTATTCGAGGCGTTGCTTCTTGGTCTGATCGGAGGCTGTATGGGCCTATTCTTTGCGTCTTTTCTACGGTTCCTCACGGTCTCGACCATGAACTTTCAGACCTTTTCAGAACTGGTCTTCGACTTCATCCTTACCTTCGATATTGCCTGGAAAGCACTATCCTTCTCCCTGATCATGGGCTTTGTGGGCGGTGTGCTGCCGGCCGTGAGAGCCGCCCGTATGAACATCATCGAATCGCTCCGCTCCACTTGATTTTTCCTCCACTGAATTGTATTTCTTGACATAAAAAAGCCTATAATCGATAATCAAGACAGAAAATATTGGATTATCATTGCGGGGATAGCAGAGAGATAGTTTATAGGAACCAGAGAACAGATCGAAGAAACATTAAAAAAGAACCTTCCGTTTATTTGTGACCTAAATTGAGCGATTTCTTTCACCCTTCACAAGGGGGGCGGGGAGGC
>CAKZKY010000398.1 GCA_937124575.1 uncultured Pseudomonadota bacterium
CTTAGTAAAACCTTTAACCAACTTATTTTTGTGTTCAAATACTCTACGTTCAAGATCGTTTGTTAATCCAATATATAAAACGTTGTTATCTTGTTTGTAAGAATATAAACATAATACTGTGTTGCTCCTTTACTCATTTGAAAATTGCATTCAAATCACTGAATAGACCCTGAAACAAGTTCAGGGTGACAAATACATGTCTATTCGATTGCCCCAAATTTACATGCTTGGATGCATGAACGACATCGAATACATTTCTCCAAGTCAATGACTGCGGTTGTCTTCTTCTCCCAGGTGATCGCATCGGAAGGACAGGCCTTCTTACAGAGGCCACACATCTTGCATTTCTCTAGGATGACCCGGAACTTAATCAGATCCGCACAGACCAGAGCCGGACACCGATTGTCCCGTATGTGAGCCTCGTACTCGTCACGGAAATAGCGGATCGTTGAAAGGACAGGATTAGGAGCCGATTTCCCAAGACCGCAGTGGGAAGTTTCCTTGATGTGGTTTCCCAACTGTTCGAGAAGGTCAATATCCTCCATCTTTCCCTCGCCATGGATGATCCGATGGAGAATATTAAGCATCACCTTAATTCCGATCCGGCAAGGAACGCACTTTCCACAGGACTCATCAACTGAAAAGTCTGTAAAGAAGCGGGCGGTATCGACCATACAGGTCATATCGTTCATCACGACGAGTCCACCAGAGCCCATCATCGCTCCTGCCTCATCCAGCGAGTCGAAGTCGACTTCTGTATCGAGCAGGGAAGCAGGGAGACAGGCCCCTGAGGGGCCGCCAATCTGCACGGCCTTATATTCCCGTTTGTCTGGAATTCCTCCTCCGATATCGAAGACGATCTTTCTAAGGGTGGTGCCCATGGGGACTTCGATCAGTCCAACGTTCTGCACAGCACCCGTGAGGGCAAAGACTTTGGTTCCTTTTGATCCGGCTGTTCCCATGGAGGCGAACCAGGAACTTCCATGAAGGAGAATGGAGGGAACGTTGGCAAAGGTCTCGACGTTATTGAGAACCGTAGGCTGTCCCCAGAGGCCAGCTTCCGTAGAACGGGGTGGTTTGATCCTGGGCATTCCCCGTTTTCCTTCAAGAGAGTACATCAGTGCTGTGGATTCACCGCAGACAAATGCACCGGCACCGGGATAGATGCCAATATCGAAATCGAAACCCGTCCCAAAGATATCTTTGCCTAATAGTCCATAATTTTTTGCCTGCTCAATGGCGATGTTGAGGCGATGGATCGCAAGAGGGTACTCCGCTCGAACATAGATATAGCCCTGGTGGGAGTCAATGGCATAACCACAGATGATCATTCCCTCCAGCACCGAATGGGGATCGGCTTCTAAGATGGACCGATCCATAAAGGCGCCCGGGTCCCCTTCGTCTCCGTTGCAGATCACATATTTGGGAAAGGAGGTATAGCGTCTTCCTTCTTCCCATTTCTTGCCGGTTGGAAACCCAGCTCCACCTCGTCCCCTCAGACCAGAGCGCTTTACCTCTTCGATAACTTCCTCAGGTTTCATCGAGGTCAGGACTTTATGGAGGGCAGAATATCCATCTCTGGCAATATATTCGTTGATATTTTCTGCATCGATCAAACCACGATTTCGGAGTGCCCTTAATACCTGATGCTGAAAAAAGGGGATGTCCTTCATGAGAGGCACTTTCTCTTTGGCGGACGGCGCACTGTATAAAAACTTCTGCACCGGACGTCCTTTGAGAAAATGTTCCTCAACCAGAAAGGGGATATCTTCTGGAGTCAGCTTCTTATAGAAGATCCCTTCGGGATAGACCACGAGAATTGGACCCTCTGCACAAAAGCCATTACAACCGGTGATGACCACCTGAACTTCATCGGACAGTCTGCGGTTTTCCAATTCAGAGGTAAGCCGTTCCCTTAACTGCATTGAGCCGCAGGCGACACAGCCTGTTCCGGCACATACCATGACATGAGATCGGTAGGTTTTCATTGTTTTTTAGTCACCTAATTCAAAAAGGAACTAATAAATTACACGAATGATAACGAATTTCACGAATAAAACCTATTCGTGTCATTCGCTGTAATTCGTGTTATTCGGTTATATCACTAATAGGTTGCTTCGCTTCCCTTGGCCAGAGCATAGGCCTCCACCACTTCTCCATTAATTGCATGACGGAGGAAGATCTCTTTTATCTTTTCTTCATTCAGGTCACAATATTTGACCGGTGGTTGGCCGATGATCTCTACGGTGGCCATGGGTTCGCGACTGCAGAGCCCTGCACATCCGGAGGTGGTTACCATCACATCGACGGTTTTTCTCTCCTCGATCTCTTTAAGGACTGCGGTCATCAATTTTCTTGCGCCTGCGGCAATCCCGCACGTCCCCATATGGATGGTGATCTTTGCTCGGAAGCCTCCTTCTCGCAACTGGGTCGAGGAACGAACCTCCTCCTTGATCCGTTTCAAATCTTCAATGGTCAATTTTGTCATTTATAATCTCCTAAGATCTGAACCACCCTGCCAGGGGTCATCATGCCGTAGGTATCCTGACCCACCACCATAACCGGAGCAAGGCCACAGGCTCCAACACACCGTACAGCCTCAAGGGTGAATTTTCGGTCCCTTGTGATTCCGCCCACTTCGACCTGTAACTCTCTCTGAAGGGTGTCCAAGATCTCTTTCGATCCTCGAACATAACAGGCCGTTCCCATGCAGACCCGGATGATATATTTCCCCCTCGGAATGGTTGTAAAGAAGGCATAGAAAGAGATCACCCCAAAGACCTGGGAAGAGGGAAGGTGAAGCCCATCGGCGATGCGGTGCTGGACTTTTTTGGGAAGATATCCACAGATATCCTGGACTTCTTTGAGCACTGGGATGAGGGCGCCATGTCTGCCCTTATACTTCCCGATCACCGAATCAATTTTCTCCCATTCCTCTCGGGAGATTTCTTCTACCCATCTCATTGCTTTACCTCAATGTCTCAAATTTACCCCGTATAAATCTCCAAAACCCCAGTCTTCAGACTGGGGATGAAGGCAATTTCAAATCCAGGGATGCAGAAAAGCCCCGTGTTTTATGGGGGACATACGGGGTTTACACCGGATTTAATCCGATGCCTGTCAATCCCTCTCGGAGATGTTTCTTTAACCAACTAATGGCATCGGGAGATGTCGGAAAATATCCCTTAAATTTCTCTCTCAACCATTCGCTTTTTAGGGTATAAGTTTTATCGCCGTTTACATGCAAATAGTCGAAATCGATATCGGGGTTTCCGATGAAAAGCATGGTTATGGTTTCGACCATGCTTCCTAAGGGTTTCCGGTCAATATGCCCATATTGAAAGGTTGCCCTCACTGTCGTTCCCTTTCCAGGGCTCGACTCGACCTCCATAATCCCACCCGCTTCCTGCGCAGATTGGGCTAAGAAGGCTAAACCCAATCCAATCTTCCTGGAAGTGCGCGTGGTGAAGAAAGGATCCAGGGCTTTCTTCCGAATCTCCTCATCCATTCCGATACCATCATCCCTGACTTCTATGGTCAGCTGATCTTCTTCAGGTTTTTCAGCCACGAGAATCTCAATCCTTTGTGCCTTTGCGGCGATGGCATTCTCGACGATATCAAGGATATGGAGGGAGAGATCATCCACATCGTCTCCTGTTGATTCCTAACCTTCAGCCATGCCGCGGCCTTCTTGTGAGTGGAGAGCCATCTTAATTTCCCTTGAAGTCCTCTCCTTAATTAGAAATTCGGTGGATACCCTTCCAATTTCTTCAATGGAATGTGCATCCGAAAAATGGACGAAGGCTAAATGCTGATAGGATCGAAATTTTTTTTTGGCCTCTTCCAGCGAAGTGCGTGGAGAGATCTCCAGACCATCCAGAGAAAGTCCTTCTGGAATAAAGCCCAACTGACCGATCAGGCTGAAGGCCTGTCGATCGATATGAGAAGCGATGACGATCCCTTCCAAGTTCCTGACGAACGACACGATCTCTTCAATTGGAAGAAGGGTTGCTCCAATTAATAATTTCTCGTTATAGCCGATCGCTTCTGATTTTTCGTTGACCAGGGTTTGGGAGCCGAAAACCTCCTCTTTATTCTTTCCGGAAAGATGTTGGTAAACCCAATCCTGAAGCATTAAACAGTCTTCCAGTCGATTGAAGATGGCAAGGAGGTGGATTTCTTCCTTCGAGGTGACCTCCATTCCCGGAAGAACGGAGAGGCCTGCCTGCTTGCCTGCTTCGATGAAGGCGAAAAGGTTGTCTGCTGAGTTATGGTCACAGATAGCGATCATGTCCAGTCCGATAGTCATAGCGCGTTCCACAACAGCCTTTGGCTTCATCTCCTCGCTTGCGCAAGGCGAGAGGCAGGAGTGGATGTGAAGGTCAGCGCGAAATCGATTTAACATGAAACGATCCCAGAGACCCCTGCCTGATAAAGCCTTCCAACCAGTTCAAAGGCGGGAAGAGATGATCTGAGAAGAGGGATTCCTTCTTCTGAAGCCTTTTTCAGCGTCTCGGGATCGGGCTCCCTTCCTCCTGCAAGAATGATGGCGGCCAGGTCTTTCATGCTGGCCACAGCAACAATATTGGGATGGGTCTGAATGGTGACCCAAATATTTCCGCTGGCGCTGTGAGCGATGACATCGCTGAGAAGGTCGCCCACATATCCTCCGGTTACTTCCTGATGGAGCTGATCGCTGCCGGTATTGACTTCAAGACCCAAGGTTTTAACGAGCATTTCCAGTTTCATCAAAAAGAGGCTCCATCGATTCCTTAATACGTTAGCCGGACATCCTGCCCATGGCCGGAGTTGATACCTCATTAAAATTTTCAACAGGGTTCAAATGAATTGTAAATTCGAGATGGGTTCCTTCATTCACCACGGAGGTCAGAACCATCTCATCCGTCACCTTTTTAATATTGGACAACCCCATCCCAGCACCAAAGCCAAGTTCGCGAATTCTTTCATCCGCCGTTGAAAATCCTTCTTTCATTGCCAAATCCACATCCTGGATACCCACGCCCTCATCGTCCACCACGACTTTTAAGAAGTCGGAAGTGACCAGCAGGGTGAGAATTCCCCAGCGTGCATAGCAGATGACATTCATCTCCGCTTCAAATGTGGCAATAGACATTCTGCGGATCACATCGCTCGGTAACCCCTCTTCTTTTAAGATCCTCTTCACCTGGCTCGATATCGAACCGGCATGGGTAAAATTGCCCCCTTCGATATTGAAAGCCCTATGGAATGGGTACCTTTCCTCAATCTGATCCATCAGTCACTTTTTCAACGCACCCTTTCAATCCCCTCTGGTATAAACGGCCACAGGTTTCAAACATGATATAGTTCGTCATTAGGAGAGGGATCTGCATCTCATTGGCTAACTCAATCATGGGTACGGTCGGCCTCTTCCCCCGGACAAAGAGGACCGCTCCCAAATCTACCACATCGGCCGTATAAATTACTTGAAGGGTCATATTGCCGGTCACAAGCAAGGCACCGTCAGCCCCTCTTCTGGCAATGGCCAATACATCGCTCAGGAGATCCGCAGCAAAGGCATGGGTAATCTCCCTGTCTAAGTTTTCGATTCCCGTAAAGACTTCAGCGTCAAGAAGTTTTTGAATTTCGCGGAGCGTCATTTCATTCGACCGCCTCTGCCAACAATTCCATCACATCCATGATGCGAATCTTCTCTTCGTGGCCCGAGGTCTTTACGGCATCTTCCAGGGTGAGCACACAGAGAGGGCATGCTGTTGCCAAAATTTCTGCACCCAATTGGACAGCATCTTGGACCCGAATCTCTGCCAGCCGCTGGCCAGTATCAGAAGAAGACTCTGCCCACATCTTTCCTCCCCCTCCCTCACAGCAGAGGCTTTTTTCGCGAGAACGATCCATCTCTTTAAAAATAATTCCTGGGATTGACTTCAGAAGGATACGCGGTTCATCAAAAATATTGTTCTGTTTTCCCAAAAAACAGGGGTCATGATAGGTTACGACCTTCTTGATCTCACGGGTGAGGGAGAGCTTTCCTTCTTCCAATCGTTTGGTCAGAATCTGTGTGGCATGAAGTACATTAAAATTTCCCTGAGGGTACTCGTTTTTAAAAACATTGAAACCATGGGGACAGTTTGTAAGAAGATGTTCGATCCCATAGGATTTGAAGCGCTGGATGTTCCCATCCCTCAATTCTTCAAAAAGCCCTGATTCTCCCATCCTTCGGATTTCATTGCCGCAGCATTGTTCCTCGTTTCCAAGGATTCCAAAATCAACTCCGCTCTGTTCAAAAAGAAATACCATTGCTTTTGCGATCTCTTGGATTCGTGGGTCCGAGGCAGCAGTACATCCGACAAAGTAGAGATATTCCGCTCGATCACCTTGCGAGAAGTCTCTGATTTTAATATGTTGGGGAAGGCCTTTGAGCCACTCCGACCTCTTACTCTTTGCCTTTCCCCATGGATTTCCATGTTTGTAGGCATTTTCCATGGCTTCGATGATCGTCTTTGGAATACGGCCTTCTTCAACCAGTGTCCCTCTCATCCCGATAATTAGATCCATGGGTTTTAACCCTCTCGGACATCGAAGGGTACAGGTCTTGCACGTCGTGCAGTCCCAGAGCTCCTCCCTCTCTCCAATCCTATCAAGGTTTTTACCCAATATGCCTTCGATCATCAACCGCCTGATGTTCAGTTTCGATTTAAGTGAAACAGGACAGCCTCCTGTACATTTTCCGCATTGATAACAACCATATAGGTCAAATTTTTCAGCAAATGACTGTTCAATGACTTGCATCGGTATGACTCCTTCAAAATCTATTTGAGATATTATTCACAAACTTATTCCTAACAGAATTTTTTCAATCTTTCAATACCTTTTCTCTACATTTTAACCCAATAAAAGCTATGCCTCTTTACCCCATTGAAAGCTCAGTTTCCATTGGGGACTAAGGGTTGTAGTGATCGATGATCTTATTTCAGTAGACGCTGGGGTTAAGGTTCCGTGTGAGTCTTATTGTTTGAAATTGGCGACTTTCTAACGGGGTTTACCCTCCAAGAATCTCCCTTGAAATAACGATCCGCTGGACTTCGGAAGTCCCTTCATAGAGAGTGGTTCCAACGATGTCACGCAAGAATCTTTCAACGGGATAGTCCCGAGTATATCCATATCCTCCTAACATCTGAACGGCACGAAGAGCGACATTTCGAGCGGTCTCTGTGGCAAAGAGTTTTGCCATGGAGGCTTCTTTGGTAAAGGGGAGTTTATTCTCTTTAAGATAGGCCGCCCGGAGGACTAAAAGCTGGGCAGCTTCCAATCCTGTATAGGAATCGGCAATCATCCATTGAATGGCTTCAAAATTTGAGAGGGGTTTTCCAAAGGCCTCTCTTTCCTTCACGTATTGGATGGCGAAGTCAATGGCTGAGAATCCAACTCCAACCGCAAGCGATCCAATACCAATTCGACCGCCATCGAGTTCCATCATGGCGATCTTAAACCCTTCGCCCTCTTTGCCCAAAACGCAATCCGATGAAACGACACAGTTATCGAAGATCAACTCATTGAGGGTGGAGGCTCGATGCCCCATTTTTTCCTCTGCTTTACCAACGATAAAGCCTGGTGTGCCTTTTTCGATGGCAAAGGCAGTGATTCCTTTCCCTTTTTTTGCGTTCCTATCAGTGACAGCCCAGACAACCGTCACCCCAGAAACCTCTCCACTTGTAATCAGGGCCTTCGATCCATTGAGAATATAGTTATTATTCTTTCGGACAGCCGAAGTCCGTATGTTGGCGGCATCCGATCCTGCATGCGGTTCTGTAAGAGCAAATGATCCAGCTGGATATTCACCGCTGCATAACTTCGGGAGGTGTTTTCTTTTTGTCTCTTCCTTTCCGAATTCGCAGATAACCTCTGCAACCATATTGGTGACAGAGGTTGTGACAGCATGTGAGGCGCATCCCTTTGCGATTTCAGTAATGGCCAAGCTGTAGGCGATTACTCCAACCTCAGAACCTCCGTATTCAATGGGGATGTTCATCCCCATTAGACCGAGTTCTGCCATCCTTTTAATGTTCTGAAAGGGGAAATGTTTTTCCTCATCATGGATGGCAGCCACGGGCTTGATATTCTTCTCCGTGAAATCCCTGACCATGTCGCGTATCATCTCTTGTTCTGGTGTCAGTTTAAAATCCATCTTTTTAAGTGAAGTTCGGAGTAATAAGTTCGGTGTTCGGAGTTGGAAATAAAATACTCCGAACTCCGCACTCCGAACTACGACCGATAATTATAGAACCCTCTACCTGTTTTTCTTCCCAAGTAACCAGCATCAACATACTTTTTGAGAAGAGGGCAGGGCCGATACTTTGCATCTCCCAAACCTTTATGGAGCACATCCATGATAGCCAGGCAGGTATCGAGACCGATAAGATCTGCCAGGGCTAAGGGTCCCATCGGATGATTCATTCCCAATTTCATAACAGTATCGATGGCCTCAGGTGTTCCCACACCCTCAAAAAGGGCATAAATGGCCTCGTTGATCATGGGCATCAAGATCCGGTTGGAGATAAATCCAGGAAAGTCATTCGCTTCCACTGGAGTCTTCCCCATCTTGATTGAGAGGAATTTCACGGTATCAAATGTTTCCTGAGATGTCTGTAAACCTTTGATAATTTCAACTAGTTGCATGACTGGCACAGGGTTCATGAAGTGCATGCCTATTACACTTTCGGGCCTTTTTGTAGCAGATGCAATCTTCGTGATAGAGATGGAGGAGGTGTTACTTGAAAGAATCACCTCTTTGCGACAGACCTGGTCCAATTCTTTGAAAATATTCAGTTTAAGGGACTCATTTTCTGTAGCAGCTTCTACGACAAAGTCGGTCTCTGCAATCTCTTTTATCTGAATTGTTCCTCTTATCCTTCCAAGGATCTCCTCTTTTTTCTGGGAGGTAAGTTTTCCTTTTTCAACCAAACGGTCTAAGTTCTTGGTGATGGTTGTCAACCCTTTTTGAACAAAATTATCCGCAATATCACTCATCACCACATGATAGCCTGATTGAGCGGCCACTTGGGCAATGCCATTTCCCATCTGGCCAGCCCCCACCACCCCAATGGTTTTAATCTCCATATGTCCCTTTCTTTAAATTCGAATATCAAAATCCGAAACAATCTCAAAATTCCAATGACCAAATTTTCAAAACATACTCTACACACTCGGTTTTAAAAACTTTGAATTTCGGTCATTCGAAAATTGTTTCGAATTGGTCCTGCTGGACGCTTCGCCCGAATTTCGTGCTTTGAAATTTTTATTCCATGCTTTCCACAATCAGACTGACCGCTTCAGCACCTCCTAAGCAGAGAGAAGCCATCCCTCTCTTTGCTCCTCTTTCTTTCATGGCGTAGAGCAACGTCGTTAAGACTCTCGCACCACTGGCACCGATAGGGTGGCCTAAAGCAACGGCACCTCCATTTACATTTACTTTTTCCCGATCAATGCCTAAGGTCTTGATGATGGCCACAGTTGTGGCAGAAAAGGCTTCATTGATTTCAAAGAGGTCAATCTCTTCGAGAGCGAGGCCTGCCTTTTTAAGGGCCTTCGGAATCGATTTGATCGGTGCGACCAGTACATCCTCCAGCTCAACGCCGGCAGCCGCTTGCGCCCCGACTTTCACCATTGGTTTCACACCGAGGGTTTCTGCCTTCTCCCTGGACATGAGTACGAGAGCGCTTGCCCCGTCACTGATCTTGGAGGAATTTCCTGCTGTGACAACGCCGTTCTCTTTAAAAACCGATTTCAATCTGGCAAGGGTTTTAAGTTCTGTATCCCTCGGTCCCTCATCGGTATCAAATAGGGTTGGATCTCCTCTTTTCGAGGGAATCGAGATTGGAAGAATCTCTTCTTTAAATTTTCCCTCTCGGATGGCTTTCATTGCCTTGAAATTCGATTCATAAGCAAATTGATCCTGTTCTTCACGACTGATATTGAATTTGACAGATTGAATCTCTGCTGTAAATCCCATATGGTAATCATTCACCACATCCCATAAACCATCATGGACCATTCCGTCTATTAGCTTCCCATCCCAAAGCCTGTAACCTGTTCTTGCATTTTCGAGATAGTAAGGGACAAGGCTCATATTTTCCATACCGCCCGCAACGATGACATCTGCATCTCCTACCATGATGACTTGGGCGGCAAGCATGACAGCCTTCAGACCTGAACCGCAGACTTTATTAACGGTGATCGCTCCTGTCTCCATTGGTAATCCAGCCTTAATCATGGCCTGCCGGGCAGGGTTCTGGCCAAGACCATAAGGTAAAACGTTTCCCATGATCACTTCATCCACATCCTCTTTGCGGATATGGGAGCGTTTAACCGCCTCTTCGATCACCTTGGCTCCTAATTCAGTGGCGCTCAAAGAGCTTAAAGCTCCAAGGAAATTACCGATAGCTGTCCGTACGGCGCTGGTGATCATCACTTCTCTTGTCAAGCTCTTCTCCTTTCTGATCCTCTTGTTCGAGATGGAGTTTCTGGCGAATCTTTCCTTGGTAGTTTAGGATTTCAGTTTTTAATTTCAGGAGATTATTGATCCGTTCGTCGATTTTTCCCACATGACTATCCAGCAATTCTAAAAGCCTTGGAAGCACCTTTTTATTGGTACGGTGAATCTGGTAGATATCCTCCAGCTCATGCATCTCTGAAAGGGTCAAACCAAGATATTTTAGCCTTCTGATAAATTTGAGTCGTTTGAGGTCCATATCGGTATAGACCCTCTTCCCCCCCTCAATCCTTTTGATAGAGTTGAGAAGACCGATTTCTTCATAATATCGTATGGTTCGAGGGCTCAGTTCTAACAGATTGGCCAACTCACCAATTTGATAAAATTTTGATTCTCTGTTTTCCATAGAGACATTGTCCACTTAACGTAAACTGAAAAGATCGAAAAGAAAAAAAAGGAATACCGGAGTATTGGAAGATTGGGTTTTATTTTAGTTCAAAAGAACTTTTTTCCCCATTATTCCAGCATTCCAATATTCCATTGCTAACTATACAGCAGGCCAACGGCCTATGGAAAGGACATTGTAACCCTTCTCCTCCAACTCTTTATTCACTTCCGGATTATTTTCAGCCTGGATCCGGATGGCGGCAATTCTTTTGCCATCAACCATAAAGGAAGGGGTGACAATACTGATAATGTTAATATTGTGTTTCTTAAAAACTTCAAGGATTCCGAGCATGGTTCCAGGTCTATCTTCAAAAGCAATAGTCAGCCGGGTTCCTTTCTGATTGATGCCGAAGATGTCAACGAGATGATCGAGCGCGTCGGTCTCTGTGAAGATTCCGTAAAGTTTTTCCCCTTCGACCACAGGGAGACATCCAATCTTATGGTCTCGCATCAGTTTGACGGCTTCTTCGATCAACGTATCTGGATTGATGGTGATCAGTTTTTCCTTAGGAGTCATAAATGCAGAAACTTTCAGCTTCGCAAGGAGGTAGTTTAGCTCTTGGACGCTGAGCAGCGTGGCGTCCGATGGAGCAGCTTCTCGGATATCTCGGTCTGTAACAATGCCAATAAGATTATTCTCCTTGTCAACGACAGGAAGATGACGCACCCCCTTGTCATGAATCAGGCTCCGGGCTTCGAAAAAGTTGGCGTCCGGACTGATGGTAATTGGATTTCGTCGTATCTTTTCCCTCATGAATCCCTTGTAGTGAATCTTCATAATCTCCTCTCCTTTCCTGATAAATTACAAATTTCTACCACATTCGGTGATAGGGACCAATCAAAACTCTTTCCTTAACTCGATTTAAAAGGTGTTTCCCAATCATCTTGAGGTCTTTGGAGCGAGCCGTTACTCCCAACTTCGTTGATCGTCAATCTTTTTGGCTCCCTCAGGGATGCTTCCCTCAGAGAGAAATTCCACTTCACCTCTCACCTTGACCACATCCCGTATGGTCTTTTCAATTTCCTCTTTTAAAGCCTCAGTTCGAGGGGCATCTTTTTTAAGTTCGATTCGAAAGGTCATCTCATCCCGATCCTCTTTACGCGTAACCACAACTTGGTATTTTTCAATCTGGGGATATCGTGAGGCAACCTCATCAACCTGACCTGGGTGAACGAAGAGACCTCTCACTTTTGTAACCTGGTCAACCCTTCCTAAGATTTTAATCAGACGGGGAGAGGTTCTTCCGCAGGGGCATGGGGTTTCGGTCAGAATGGAGAGGTCTCCCGTTCCAAAGCGGATTAGGGGATAAACTTTATTGAAACTGGTAGCTACAATCTCCCCAGTCTTTCCGGGTCCTAATTGTTTTCCTGTGCTGGGATCAACGATCTCAACAATTTTATCGTCTGGGATATGCATCCCATTCTTCTTCAAGCACTCATACCCGAGGCATCCAATGTCAGCAGTTCCGTAAGTCTGCCGGATGACCATTCCGAATTTCTCCTCTAATTTAGTCCGGAGGGATTCGGGAAGCATCTCTGCTGCAACAAAACCGACCTGCAGGTTTAAATCCTTTTTCAAATCTAATCCCATTTCTTCTGCTTTTTCGGCGATGTTTAGAAGGAAACTCGGGGTTCCGCAAAAACCGGTTGTCTTAAAGGTTTTTAGGATATGAACCTGCTGTTCGGTATTGCCAACGCCGGTAGGGATGACAATACAGCCGATTCGATGAAGAGAGTTGTCCACCATATGCAAAGCAAAGGGGACCATATGATAGCTGAAGGTGTTGATGACGATATCACCGGGGCGAAACCCAGATGCGTACATGCCTTGTGCCCAGCCAAGCTCATTATACTCCATCTCTCCCGGTTCATGGATAGGCCCTGGTGAGATGTAGATTCTTCTCAACTCTGAAATGGGAACCCCTTCGAAACCTCCAAAAGGAGGATTTTTTTTCTGGAGGTCAACCAGATCGGCCTTTTTAGTGATGGGAATCTTTTCCAAATCTTTTATCGTCTGGATGTCCTTTGGCTTCAGTCCCACAGATTCCATTTTTTCTTTGAAAGCCGTAGAATGTTTATATGCATATTGTATGATTCCTCTCAGTTTTTGATTAAGATATTCAATCCGTTTTTTATGAGGTAAGGTTTCAAGGTTTTTTTTGAGAAACCCCTTGGTGCGATCAGAAGGGTCTATGTTGGACATATAAACTCCTTCAACCCCCTCACCCATTCCCTCTTCCTCAAGAGAAGAGGGGGGATGAGGGGGGACAGGGGAGATTGTGATGAGAGGTTATCCTGGTAGAGCTTATTTCTTTGGAAAAATCCCTTCGAAGGGGACGAAGAAATCTCCTTTTACCCCTTCACTCGAGAAGACGGCCATTCCTTCTCCGGCTTTAATCTTAAATGGAAATTCACCAGTGGCAATTTTGGTAAACCATTCTTTTGTGAGGGGATTGACTTCCAGATTTAATCTTACAAGAGCGGGCCGGTTGGGGATCAATAACGCCCTCATGACCCCGCCGGAGTCGATAAATTCAACGACGCGGTATTGGCTAACGGATTTTGGTGCGAAAACAATTTGGTCATAAACCGTGGCAGTACTTAAGGTCATAAATTCATTCGTGCCAGGCGCTTCAAAAAGTACGGCAAATTTTAAGTTTTCGAGTTTAATGGGGTAACTGCTTGGATTATCCACATTAAAAACAAATCCCAAAGCCATTAAAGTGGGAGCGGGAAGTTCTACCCAAGGAGCCATGCGCATCAGATCGACACGTTCCAACGTAATCTTAGGTTTCCCCGCATCCTCTGTCGGGCGAAGGCCTGCGCAGCCCATCAACCCTGATATTCCAAAGGTTATAATTAACAGGATTAAAAATAATCTTCGCATAATCAACCTCCTTTTTGTCGTGGTTGGCGAATGGTGATTCGTGACTCGTAAAAAGACTTTAAATCATTACGATTCACCAACACGAATCACGAGTCACGATCTTAAGTGAGCCATCTTTTCCGCCGTTTATAATGCTTTACCTGTCTGAAGCTCTTCCTTTCACCGAGATCAGAAAGACCGAGGTAAAAATCCCTGATGTCCGGATTCTCCTTTAATTTCTCCGAGGTGTCATGCATCACGAGCCTTCCGTTTTCGAGGACATAGGCATAGGGCGCCACTGTTAATGCCAGCTTCACGTTCTGCTCAACCAAAAGAAGCGGTATCTTCTCTTCCTTATTCAACTTTGTGATAATCTCAAA
>CAKZKY010000399.1 GCA_937124575.1 uncultured Pseudomonadota bacterium
TTTATGAATGGTTCCTGGTAGATTTTGGAGGGTGTCCAACCCTCCCTGCCCTCCCAAAAAGAGGTTGAAACCCTCGTCAAGAATCATTAAGAGGAAATAATCCACTCTTCCTCCCATTTCCTCCTTCTTTTTCACACTCTTATTAACCATCTCCATAGGGGTAAAAAATTAACCCTGAGACCAGCGTGTTTCTCTTCTCCTTGATCATCCCAAGTTAAAATTGTTAAACGATCACATCCAAGATCCTTTCCTGCTTTGCCAAGGGAAGTCAGTTCTCTTTTTCTTGTGGCATAATGATCGAAATCATAGCAAACCTGAATGAGTTGGACTACTTTTTGCCCCTGTTTGATAACAAAATCCACTTCTTTACCATTCACAGATTTGTAGTAATAGAAATCAACCTCTCTCCTCATCAATTCCACGGCAACCAAATTCTCCATCAATCTTCCGACATCTCTGCCTGTCTTAAATTTAATGGCATTGATGATTCCAGTATCATAACCGTATACCTTCTTAGGGGATCGCAACTGTTCTTTTAATTTAAACGAGAATCGATCAAGAGAAAATATGAGGAAGGCTTCGCTAAGGTATTTCATATAATTCTCAACGGTATGGACACTTCTATATTCAAGAATATGTTTTAGTTTTGTATAAGAGAATTCATTGGAATGGTTTGTGACCAAATAATGGGCGAGGTCAGAGAGCATTTTTCCATACCTCACGCCGTATCTTTTTACGATGTCTTTGAACAGCACGCTTTCGAATAATGTGGCCAAATAATTCTTCGCATCCAAATCCTTCACTACGATTTCCGGATAACCTCCTTTATTTAAATAGTCATCGAGACGGCTAAGGAGTAAACCCTGCCTTTCCTTGAGCTCAAGAGTTTCATCAATTGCAAACTCCTTCGCCCTCAAAAATTCTAAAAAAGAAAATGGAAAAATTCGAAACTGGACGTATCGACCCGTCAGATGTGTGGAGAGCTCTCGACTCAGCAGGTATGCATTTGAGCCGGTAATAATGATATTGAACCCTTTGCGGTGAAGCCGATTTACAAACAACTCCCAATTGGGAAGGTTCTGAATCTCATCAAATAGAACTACTTTTGTCTCCCCATAGATCTGTCTGATTGCCTTAAGGAGTTCATCGTAATTCGAAACGCCCACCAGCCTCTCATCATCAAAGTTTAGGTAAGCAAAATTTAGGCCCTTAAGCATCTGTATCGAAAAAACTGATTTCCCTGCCCTCCGAGGTCCTGTAATGACTTTGATAAGATTGCCTTGAAGGCTTTCCGTTGCGTTCTTTAGACCCTCCCTCTGAACGTACCTTCCCTCAAGGAGCGCATCTCTTTCAAACTTTTGGCTTAAGACAATTTCCTTCATTTCATCAACTCTGTTGCACAAATTTATAATTTTTTGTGCAGTATGATTTATTTTTTTGCTAAGAATATGATATTTTGGACTGAATGTCAAATTTTTTTGTCAAAGAGGGCTAAGTAGAGGCTGATGCGCCGCCTATTTGTCCACATGTACTGGAAGGTCGATGACAACACCCTTTATGA
>CAKZKY010000400.1 GCA_937124575.1 uncultured Pseudomonadota bacterium
TGACAGAGTATAAAATCTCACAGGTTGAAGGGGATGGGTGAGTGGGATGAGAGCCTGAAACGCTGACAGTTAGTCGGCGCCTGCTCAAATTTCCGGATGGCACAAGGATCCGTGTTGCGGGATTAGACGAGATCATGGCAGAGTTATACTCTGAAGGTAAACAACCGACCAAGGAGATTGCCGAAGAAATCCTTGAAAGGCTGAAGAAATATAATAACTATATCCCGTCCTCTGCCAGACGGGAGTACAAAAGTGTCCTCCTAAAGAAATACAAAGACTATGTCGCCAGCCAGAATAAATAAGACTCCAGTGATTCAAAGCAGCTCAGACCTGTCAGATTGACGGTTTAATCTCCGTAATCTACAATAATCTCGGTAATCAAGTATAATCCGAAAATTTTATATTAGGATTATACCAGGAGGAAAACATGAGTTTCTGGGATCTGAAGACCTTAAAACTGGATGAGTTCCGGCCCGGCATCTGGAGCAAAATCGAATCCGGCAAAAATTTGACGATGGCGGTCATGGAGATCGCTCCGGGCAAAGAAGGAATGGCCCACGAACATCCCTTTGACCAGTGTGGCATAGTCGTAGAAGGTGAAATTGAGATGTCTGTGGGCGTGGAGAAAAAAGTCCTGAAACCGACGGAAACCTACTTCATCCCCGCCGGAATCAATCACAACTGGAAGACTCTCACCTCCTCCGCTAAAATCCTCGATGTCGTGGTCAAACAAGATCAAGGGAAATAAAATGAGTTGACCATGCACAGGCCGACTGGTATATTTAATGAAAGAACTGAGAAAGGAGGCCTCATATAATGAAGAGGGTTTTGATTCTTATTCTCTGCTCAATTCTCACTATTGGATATCTTTTGACAACAGTCTCCAATGCTAAAACAGCCAAGGAGATTAACGCAGAGGTCAATGACGCTTTGAAACTTTTTTATCAACGCGTCAAGGGAAGCAAAGAATTCCTCCAGGCTTCGAAGGGATTTCTGATCATACCGAACCTTGTTAAGGCAGGAGTAGGAGTGGGAGGTATGTATGGTGAAGGTGCTATGAGAGTTGGGGAGAAGACGGTAGAATATTACAGCCTTGTAGGGGGCTCCGTTGGTTTTCAGATTGGTGCTCAGAAGACAAATTTAATTCTTATCTTTATGAATGAGGAAGCTCTAAAGAAATTTCGCGCCAGCTCAGGATGGAAAGCAGGGGTTGATGGATCGGTGGCGTTTATTGATGTTGGCGCAGGAAAATCCCTGGATACGTTAAATATTAAGGACCCTATCGTCGCATTCATGTTTGGGCAAAGGGGATTGATGGCAAATGCAACAGTTGAAGGCTCTAAATTTACTAAGCTGGTAAGGTAATTATTTTCATCTGACCTCATAGATGTGCAATCCGTTATTCCCGCCAAGGCCATGCGTGCCATTCACAGTAAGAGGAAGGAAAAAGGGAATGGCGTTGATGAAACGGAGTTGCACGAATAATAAAAAACCAAAGGTTTCTTTATTACCCCTATTTATATCTTGAACCAGCGGCGTTGGAGACCATAGTAAAGAATCAGCCCTGCCAGGTAAGCTACACCCATATTCCACATGGCAATGCCCGCCGTGATGAGGAGAACGAAAAGGTTCTGTTTCTTTAATTTAATGTCCTGCACCACCAGGGCCAATTCTACCCCTGCAAAGCAGAGAATGACACCCAGAATCGATCGTGGAAAGACTTGAAGGAGAAACGCCACTGAATCGCTCAAAAAAAGACCCATCAGCAGGACGATCACACCCAGAATGACCAGTGCCCCACCTGTTCTTGCGCCAAAACGGAGATGGCCTGCCATCCCCCCTGCTCCATGACACAGTGGAATTCCTCCGATGGAGGCGCTGATCAGATTCATCAAACCATGATCAATGGCAATGGTTTTGGCAGTTACCTTTCGATCAGGAAAGTGGACATTATTTTCATGAACGGTAGCCATGATGGCATTTCCGAGCGTGAGTGGGGCCTGGGGAAGACCCAAGACGATAAAACCGGAAAGAAGTTCTTTCCATGATATTTTCCCGAAGATGAGTTCGGGCAATCTTAATCGTATGGAGATATTTGACAACTCCCTCAATAACTCCGGTTTTTGAATGAAGGCAAGGATGATTCCATACCCCAACAAGGCTAACATGGCAGGGAGACGGCGGCTATTGAGGAGAAAAAGAGTGAGGACGACGCCTCCCAAAGCAATGATCGGTTGGGTCTTCATCATCCCTAATCCTTCTACAATAAAACTCAGACCCAACCCTAACATGATTCCTCTCACCACCGGTTTCGTGGTAATCTTCTCAATCCAACTGATCGCACCGGTCAGTCCCATCAATAACCAGAAAAGTCCAGTAAATATTCCCGAACCCCAGATCATGCCAGGTGTGATGCTTCCGGATTGGGCAATGGCCATTCCGCCGATGGCTTTCATCGGTTGAACGGGAATAGGCGTCTTGAAATAAAGCCC
>CAKZKY010000401.1 GCA_937124575.1 uncultured Pseudomonadota bacterium
AAGGAGGTGACGACAAGCCTCCTCTTGAGGGTGAAAAGGGAAGAGCGGTATGGAATTTGAGAGACATCGAGGGAATCATACGCATCTGAATATCGCCCCCCTGGTGGACGTAATGTTTCTGTTGCTGCTCTTCTTCATGCTCACCTCCCATCTGATTCAGGAACCTGCCATCCGGATCAAACTTCCCGAATCCAAGACCGCCGAGGCAAAGGATGAGAGCATTCGGACAGTCCTGATTACCAAGGAGGGGGAAATCTACTTTATGGATCGCAGGGTATCCCTGAAGGAGATTCGGGAAGTGATTCAAGGGTCTGTGAAGGATTTGGAAAAAGATTTCTTGCGGATTAAGTCGGACAGGGATGCCAATGTCGGCTTGCTGGTTGCTGTAATTGATGAGGTCAGGCTCTCCGGAGTAAAGAATTTCAGCATTGTGACCGAAAGGAGGTGAAGACCAAAGTCTAATCGAAGAAAGTGATTATTGAGTCTTAGGTTTCAATGATTTTATTTGACTGAGGTCAAGAAGGCTTCTGTCTCCTACGAAAGGAGGTGATAAAAGTTGAATAAGGAGGTTTAAGATGAGGAGGCATTATCAAATCGTTTGTTTGATTGGGACTCTATTTCTCATGATGTCATTGCTTTACCCCAATCTCTCTATGGCAGCAGAGAAAGAAGAAGTAAAGAAGAAACCTGCTGAAATCGAAGAGATTGTGGTCACTGCAACCAAAACAGAGTCGGCTCTGTCCGACGTTCCTTTTACGGTGCACGTTGTTACTCAGAAAGAGATCGAGAGTCAACCCAATTATTATATCTCAAATTTTGGGGAGCTCATTCGAGACCTTCCTGGCGTCCATGTTGCTCAATATTATCCATGGGGTCCGCCCTGGGTCATCCTGAGAGGAGCAGGACACTTCCTCTTCCGTTCTGTCTATATGGTGGATGGTGTTCCCATTCCAGCCTTTGTCTCTACCTGCATCAACACAAATGATATAGAAAGGATTGAGGTCCTCTTAGGGCCTTCCTCTGCACTCTACGGCCCAAACGCCATGGGAGGGGTGGTCAATATCATCACCAAAAAGGGGAAGAAAGACACAGGAGCCAAAGTGGATATGGGATATGGTTCACGCGAAACCTACCGCCCCCATGTGGACCTGGGAAACCAATTTTCCACGAAGATTGGGAATTTCCACTACTATTTCTCATACTCTGGAGATTATTCGGATGGCTATAAGATGGTTCCTTATAAGGTTGGATGGTATCTCCACGAAGGGGGGCAAACGGGTCAGATGCGCAATGTGACGCTTTATGCCACGAAGTATAAGTACCATTATTATGCCACAAAAATGGGATGGGAGAATGAGAATGGTGCAGGGATTTGGCTAGGCTATCACCATCAGGATATGTGGCTCGATGGTGGAAGACCCAACGTAATACTGAACGCCCATGGTGAGGAAGGTGCCGGGCTGCTACGATTCTATTTTCCTATCGCCGATATGTTAAAAATCACAGGAACCGCCGGATATCAGCTCCATAACCGCCCTGGTGAAAATGATACACAAGTCTATGTCGGGGGGCGATTTCAGAGATTCGATCCCCGCCCCAGCACAAAAACGGAGTGGGAGGTGGACAGATATCCTTTTGAGTTGCAGGTGGACCTCTTTCCATTTAAGAAGCATATTACAACCATAGGGGGATCTTTTCTACGGGAGGTGGAATTCCGTAAAACAAAGAATGCCTTTACCTATGTCCCATCGGCAGAATCAGAATATACGACACATCATTCCTCCCTTTACCTACAGCACCAGAGCTTTCTCTTTTCAGAAAGGCTCAATATCACTGCCGGGTTGAGATATGACCATTGGAAGTACCTTGATGTCTTTGACTTAGCCTCAAGACCACAAAGACCCCCTTCCATTGATTTCGACAATGTGAGCTACCGGGGTGGGGTAAGATATAAAGTCAGTGATGCTATTTCACTAAGGTCCTCCTTTGGAACTGGCTACTTTCCAGGTCTGACCGTGGCCAGGTTTGTAAATATTCCAACAGGAACGACCAGGAGAGAGGCCAATCCCGACTTGAAGCCGGAAAAAACCTGGATGGTGGA
>CAKZKY010000402.1 GCA_937124575.1 uncultured Pseudomonadota bacterium
TTTAATTGCATTGTTAAGCAGGTTGAGTATAATTTGCTCCAGACGGCGTTGATCGGTTGAAACGGACCCAAGGTCATCCTCCATTTCAACCCTTAAATCCAACCCCTTCTTTTCAGCCATCGGGAAGACCATCTTGACCATCTTCTCAACGGAGGGTTTCAATTCAAAGGGAGCGATCGAGAGTTTCAACTGCCCAGCCTCGATCTTCGAAATATCCAGAACGTCATTGATCAGGGCTAAGAGATGGCGAGCGCTATTCTGAACCATGGTCATCTGTTTTTGTTGCTCCTCGTTCAATGGGCCAGCCAGTCCCTGAAGCAAGATTCCTGTAAAGCCAATGATGGAGTTGAGTGGGGTGCGCAATTCATGTGACATCGTGGCTAAAAAAGCCGATTTAAGGCGATCAGCCGTTTGAGCCTTTTCCATGGCCGCAGCCAGTTCCGCCGTTCGCTCAATAATACGCTGCTCCATCTCCTGGTTGATCTGCCTCAACTCACGGGTGCGCACCTCCACCTGGTGTTTTAAAAAGACGCCTCCTGCCACGCTCAGAACAAGGGCAACTCCTATCATCAACCCAAAGATATAAACCCAGCCAGGAATTCTGAATGGAACCTCTTCGGCGATCCATCGCTTCAAGGATTGGTAATAGACGGAATGAGTATCTTTTTTCATTTTTGAAAGATAATGATCAACAGTTTCTAACAATTCCTTATTTCTATTTTGGGGAGCGACAAAAAAGAGGCTGGTGGGGTGAAAGATGACTGCAGTATCCTCGAGACCGAAGGATTTAGCAAACCGATGTCCATGAAAACGGTGAGAGATGGCCGCATCCGCTTCTCCCTTTTTCACCTTTTGGAAAAGGTCTCTGTAATCCGGTATGGAAACAAGGGTGATAGAAAATCCAAAACTATCCATAAGCCGTTTGAAAACCTCCTGCTGAATCGACTGATCCAGAACCGCAATGCGCTTTCTGTCCAGGTCAACGATGGATCGGATGCCGCTCTCTTTGGGAGCATAGACCTGAAACCAGGAGGAGAGTACAGGTACTTTGTGAAACGAATAGATCCTCTCTCGATCCGCACTGTAAGCCACATCCGGCATCAGATCGATCTCCCCTTTTCGCAACCGCTCCAGCCCTTCTGACCAGGTGCCGGGTAGATATTTCAGCTTCCAGCCTTCGCTTTCAGCGATGTGCTCGATAATATCAATGAAGATGCCCCCAGGCTTTCCAAACTTAGAAATGGAAACTTTGGGTGGATTGTCATAAACGCCAACGATGACAGTCCGCCGTTCCTGGGCAATTGCAGTTGGATGCGGAACGAATATGAATGCCGCCAGCAAAAGGATAAAGAGATAGAGAAATCGTCTGTCACCCGCAGGGCCTTTCATTTTGCGCATGGTCTGCCCCCTTTTATTTTCCCCTAACTTAACCTTACCTTAATCCGGAAACTCCGGCAGGTCCCATTCCCTCTGACCGAGAGGGACGGGGAGTTTCACTGATCCGATCATCAAATAGGTCGGGGTTGGATGCATACATTTTCGTTTCTTTCACATCCGCCTTACCGGTCATGGCCAGATTCTTAAGGACCTGATCCATATTCTGCATCCCAATCTTCTGTGAGGTCTGAATGATGGAAGAGAGCTGATGGGTTTTCCCTTCGCGAATGAGATTCTTCACGGCGGTCGTTGCTATCATAATCTCGAGTGCGGCAAATCTGCCGCTTCCATCTTTCTTTTTAATCAGGACCTGCGAGATGATGGCAACAATTGCCTCGGCAAACATAATTCGAATCTGCTGCTGTTGTTCTGGAGGAAAGACGTCAATCACCCGATCAACGGTCTTGGGAGCATTCATCGTATGGAGGGTGCTAAAGACGAGATGTCCGGTTTCAGCAGCGGTCAGTGCCAGGGAGATCGTTTCCAGATCGCGCATCTCTCCCACCAGAATCACATCCGGATCTTCCCGAAGCGCGCTTTTGAGGGCATTGGAAAAGGAAAGGGTGTTGGAGCCCACTTCTCTCTGGTTGACGATACACCTCTTATGTTCGTGAACGAACTCGATCGGATCTTCAATGGTGATGATGTGCTCGTTTCGGGTAGAATTAATGTAGTCAATCATTGCGGCAATCGTGGTTGACTTCCCACTTCCTGTTGGACCAGTCACCAAGATCAATCCCTTCTTGCGATCGGAGATCTGCTGAAGCGTCTCCTCCGGCAGTCCTAATTCTGCCAAGGATCTTATCTTAAAAGGAATGTGTCTGAAAGCCGCACCCACTCCACGCCTTGTATAAAAGATGTTTGCGCGAAAACGGCCCACATCCTTCAACTCAACGGCTAAATCGATCTCCTTATGGCGCTCAAATCGCTCTCTCTGTTCTTCGGTCAAGATATCATAGAGCGAATGATGAAGATCCTCCGGGCTGAGCGGTTGATCCTTTTCATTCATGGGCTGAATGGAGCCATGGATGCGTAACATCGGAGGCTCCCCAACGGTCAGGTGGAGATCCGACGCATTTCTCTCAATCGCTGTCTTAAGAAGATGGGTAAAATCGAGTTTCGGCATAGTGGGATTCCTTTCAAATCAGTCTCAATTGATCCTGGTCAACAAAGAGAGCCCTAAACCCTCCTTCACGCCAATCCTCTCGTCCCGAGAAAGCTTGCCGCATGGCGTCGAATGTAGCGAAGGAAACAGAGAGAACCACATTTTTAAAGTGTTCCGATGAAAGGTTTGAGAAAGTCTCTTTAAAGGAACCCATTTCAGAGAATTCAATCTCCCAGAGAAGAAAAGGGATCTGCATGCCCTTGCCGATGTTAAAAAATTGAACCGGCTTAAATTGGGATGAAGGAATTCGCACGACCTCGGGAAAGTAGATATCGATTTCATGTTCGATAAAAATGGCCGGAGGAAAGTCAGTGGGAATACCCGTCTGCTTCAGGAGAAAATAACCGTACTGTTTGATCAGTTTCCCGTCTTTTCCTCCGATGAGAAGCCGGTGATGTTCGTTAAGTAAACGTACCAGGTTCACAATCAGACCCAGTGCCTGAGGATGTCGGGCAACCAATTCTTTTTCGGAAAATTCTGGCATCCGCTCAATTCGAATCATCCCACGATCGAGGCAGCCCATCACGCTCAATTTAAATGCGGCTTTTAGATTGGTCGCTTGCTCGAATAGGAAGAACGTTCCTTCTCCGAAATGGGAGGGGAGGACATTCTGCAAGAGCCGATTTCTTAATGGAGAGGAGTAGCCTTCAGAAAAAGATTGTACCTCTTTGAACTCGTCTCCTTTTTGTAACAGGAGCCTGCACTTTACAGGGTTCCAGTCAAACCAATAAATCTCATCCTGCGATAATGAAAGAAGTGCCTCAGCGAGTCTCTCCCAAATCTGATTGACCTCAAGGATTGGGGGAGGAACCTCCTCCTTGACAGGCCTCGCCATTCTCTCTTCCTTTTGTGGGGTGATAGGCCTTCGCTCAAAGAGGGTCAGAATATCTATAATCTTTTCAGGAAGAGCGAGATGAAGTTGAACCGCTTTCCCTGGTCTTAAGCCTTTTACCTTCTTAACAATCTGTTGGTCTGTTGGGTCGGCAATAGCAAAGTGGATCTCCGCTGTCGTCTCATACAATGGAAGACACTGGAGTTCTTCGAGGGTCTCCATAGAGAACTGCCCGATCAGATCTTTGTCGATCATCTCAGGAGACAATTCGATATAATTCATGTTGAGATGGTTGCTTAAGACCCAGTAAATGTGGTCTCGATCAAGTGCCCCCATCCTGTAAAGGGCTTCGCCAATCTTGATCTTCCTCTCCCTTGCGATGCTCAATGCTTCCTCTAAATGTTCAGGAGTGACGAATCCCAATTCCACAAAGAGCTGACCGGTACGTTTCTCATGGAGAGCCTTTGCTTCAAGAAGCATCTTAACTCTGGCAAGAACCTCGGCAGGCTCTATCGGTTTAGATATAAAATCTTCTGCCCCTGCCTCAATCCCTTTGACCCGGTCCTGTTTCTCGGCAAGACCTGTGATCATGACCACAGGGATATCTCGATAATGTTCATCTCCCTTAATCTTTCTGCAAAGTTCAAAACCATCCATCTTGGGCATGTTCACATCGGTTAGAACAAGGTCAATGTTTTCCCTTTCAAGCTTCTCAAATGCTTCCTCCCCATTTTCTGCCTGGATCACATCATATTCATTCCTTACCAACACAGCCTCAAGAAACCTCAATATGGCAGGTTCGTCATCAACGCAGAGAATCTTTGGCTTTGTAGTCCCCATAAAACCTCTCTCTCCTCTTCTCTCCTCTCCTCTCTCATATAACCCCCT
>CAKZKY010000403.1 GCA_937124575.1 uncultured Pseudomonadota bacterium
GATCAGAATTTTCTCATATTGAGGGAAAACCTATCCGCCCTTGGGCTTAAAATAAAAAACATTGACATTGTCATCAATACCCATGAGCATCTGGATCATATCGGTTCGAACCGCTATTTCCAAGAATCGGCCCTGATTGCCGCCCACCGCTTTGCAGCCACCAAAATCACCTTGGGCGACCATTTTGTCACCTTCTATCGCTCGCGGGACCTGAACGAGATCCCTCTCCACATCCATCTCTGGCTCGAAAACCGGTCGGTATTTGACCTCGAAAGTCATTATCTTGAGGTCATCCATACCCCTGGACACACTTCCGGTTCAATTTGTATTTATGAATTTAAGTCGAAAGTCCTCTTTTCAGGGGATACTATTTTTGCAGGAGGAACTCTTTCTTACATCGCAGAATCCGGCAGCATCGGGGATTATATCCATTCCATCATCCGATTGGAATCCAGAAAGATATCTGCAATCTATCCTGGTCACGGTGTCATCTCACACGCCCCTGAACAGGATCTTTCAGAAGCCATTCGGAATGCTAAAAAGCTCTTAAATGGTGAAGAAGATATCTCCATCAGTCCGTTTCGCCCTCCCTCTGTTCCAACCCTTCCCTCAGGAGATTAAAGGCTTTCGAGACTCTTCATGCCTTCCTTTCGATCGATTAGTGATGTTAGAAAAGGAGAAGTGTTAAACAAGATTGTCACATGATCTCCGTTAAGCCGTATCAAACTCCATATTCTAACAATAGGGGAGGAAAGCAGTTTTATCTTATGAGATCGCTTTTAGTATCTCGAGTAGGTTCTCCTTGGATTCTCCCGTTTGAAGGAAATAGCGATTGCGAAGTTCCATGATCAACATACCACGATAAGTGGAAAGATAGGTTGACAAAATCTGAGCCATGGGAATCTGGCCCCATCCTACCGGCATATGGGAATCTCCCCTCCCGAAGGGAATTTGATGGGTTTGTATCTTTTCGTGATGATAGATACTTTTTCCAAAATTATCATGAATGTGGGTATGGACGATGTGTGGTTGAATCTGAGCTGTGGCTTCAACTGGATCAAACTTATAAAACTGAGCGGCCATATAGAGATGACCCACGTCAAGGTTGATTTTCACATTGGGACGATTAATCCCCTCGATCTGCTCCTTAAGGAGATCAATTCTCTCCCCATAGCAATAGGGGCTGTGATAGGAATAAGGACGTGCGTTCTCCACGCAGATGGTCACAGAGGAATATTCGCTCGACAACTTAGCCAAAACCTCCTTCTCCATCTCCAATAGCTCAGCCGCCCTCTTGTTCGATATTCCATTTCCTTTTTGAAAAGGAAATGTTTCTTCCGGAATAAACCGGCCCGCGTGGTAAACAAGGATGGAGGAGCCGATGGTTAATGTAAATTCAAGGCTGGCCCGAAAAACAGATAAGTGAAGCCCCGATTGTTCTTGCTCCATCAGATTTAATGGGTTGGGCGAGTGAACGCTGTAACTGAAATCAAAATCTTTTAATATTTTGAGAATCTCCTTCACCCTTCTTAGATGGAGCTTTCCATTACGGATCGCATCCAGACCGTGAACGGGTAATTCAGCAAAACTTAATCCGATTCCCTTATAATAGTTTAGATCCTCAATCAGCCTCTGGAGGGAACCATCCACCCTGACCTCATCGATTTTCGCGCCGATTTTCAACATGAGGAGTAAACCTCCCTTCCAGAAACGAAGGCCTTTCGGACTCTTGGAATCTCATCTTCCATTTCAACCCAAACCAGGTCCGCTTCCTTACCTTCGGCAATCGAACCAACCTCATGATCAAGTCCCACTGCTTGAGCAGGATGGAGGCTAACCAGGTTGACCGCCTCATGGAGGGATAGAATCCCAACCCTCCAAAGAGTGAAAACGGCATGGAGCATGCTCATGGGCGAATAGTCCGAACAGAGGATATTTCCATAACCCAAGGAGATCGCTTCCCTGGCACTGAGATTCTTCGATTGCGATTCCCCTCGCAAGGCATTCGGGGATCCGAGACAGATATGAATGCCCCTCTCGCTTGCAGCCCGGGCCGCTTCCAAATTCACGGGAAACTCGGAGATGCTAACGCCCATCTGAGAAAGCCACGCCACTTTTTCCTGAGAATCATCATCATGCGATACGAGGCGAAGGTTTTTCGATAGACAAAGGTTCAAAATATATTGAAGATGACCTCTCATTGCTTTGGCTTTCTCCTTCTTTCGCTCGATGATTTTCTCCAGTTCTGCATCGGTCTTCTGATACACCGTCCCATAATAGTTCTTGAAGAAAGCCACCTCTTTGAACTGGCCTTGTCCGGGGGTGTGATCCATAATGGAGAACAGATCAATACATCCTGCCTCGATAATCTCCTCCAGGTAGGGAATCGCCTCTCTATCTGTAATCTCAAATCGGGCATGGGCTTTTGTCCTGATCCCAAATTTCTTTCTCATTTGATTCAGTTTTTTGATTGTCTCCGTAGCAATTTGGTTTGAGCGAATCCCAAGCTCATCACCGGCATAGGAGATGGCATGGAAAGCCGTCGTGATCCCACAGGCCGAAAACTTCTTGTCCAGTTCGAAAAGGGCGATGTCGATGGGAAAGCGGCTATTCGGTCTCGGCTCGATCTCCTTTTCGATGGCATCGCTATGGAGATCGATCATGCCAGGCATAATGTATCTCCCTCGAGCATCTAACGATCTCCGCTTTAATCGAATACCCTCCTCAGTCACCTTAACAATTCTGCCCTCCTCCACCTGAATCGATCCTCTCTGAAGGATTCCGTGAGGAAGCACGATTTTCCCGTTGACGATAATGAAGTCTCGATCGAACATACTCCTCCTCAAATTTGGCTCAAAAGGTATTCCCCGATCTGCATCGGAAAAGGCCTCTCCGAGTTTCAAATATCTCCACCTAAGTGTTTATTCCCTCTCTTCCATTTCCTCCCCATATCTTTCCATAGCCATGGAATCCAGTTGGTAGATCCGGTCTGAAATGGATTGTATAAGGGGCTCGTCATGAAAGATGCCGATCATGGTGGTGCCCTGTTTTTTAAGGTCTTGAAGTAACTCAAAGACCAATCTCACCGAACGATGATCGAGGGAGGCCGTGGGTTCATCGAGAAGCAACAGCCTGGGTTGCCAAAGGATGGCCCGCGCCAGGTTCACCTTCTGCTGTTCACCTCCGCTGAAGGTGGTTGGATAGGCATCGAAGAGATGGGAGGGGAGGCGAAGCCTCTCAAGAACCTCCGCCGCCTTTTGTCTTGCCTCTTTTTGAGAAATCCCGTTCTTTCTCAACAGAGGGTCTGCGACCACCTCCAAAGCCGGGACCCTCGGGATGACTTTTAAAAATTGAGAGACATAACCGATTTCTCTATCTCTGAGAACGATCATCTGATGGTCTCCAAGGGTTGTCAGGTTGACTCTTCCGAAGCTAAGGGATTCGTACTCGATCGTCCCACCGGTTGGCAGATAAGTTCTATAGATGCACTTTAAGATCGTGCTTTTGCCAGAACCATTGGAACCTAAGAGGCTGAGAAATTCCCCTCGATCCACCTCGAAGGTGGATTCGGGACAGCCCCGGATCACCTTCCCTCCCAATCGATACAGTTGAAAATCTTTTTGGAGTCGATCCACTCGAACCAACATCTGAGAACCCACTCATAGTTGTGAACTGACCAGCATCTGTGTATAGGGATGTTGGGGATCTTCCAGAACCTGGTCTGTCAGTCCCGCCTCGACGACCCGCCCGAATTTCATGACCATCGTCCTCTGACTTAATAGTCGGATGACCCCCAAGTCATGGGAGATCACCAACATGGCCAGATGGAGTTCTTGCTGCAGGTTTCGAATCAGATCGAGGACCCGGGCTTGGACAGAAACATCAAGCCCGCTGGTCACTTCATCCAGCAATAGGATCAACGGTTGGTTTGATAATGCCTTGGCAATTTGAACCCTCTGCTGCATTCCACCGCTGAAGTTCTTGGGTGGTTCATCCATCCGTTCGGAAGGCACCTCCATCTTTTTTAAGAGCGATGAAGCTCTTTGCCGGATCTGAGCAATACTTCTCCAATTGGCCATGACCAATTTTTCGGCAACGTTCCCTCCTGAACTGACATCCATTCTCAACCCCAGATGAGGATGCTGATACACGATCCCCATATATCCATTCCGAATCTGTCTTTTCTGATAGGAACTTAACCCAAATAAATTTTTACCCTCCATCAGAGGCATCTGATTCGTGGTCGCAGGTCCGATGTCCTTTTCCTTTTCATTGGCCTTCGGTGTTGTCCCACGAAGATTAAAATACATCTCTCCAGCATCGGGTTCCATATCAAAGTGAAGGATTCGAACAATGGTGCTCTTACCGGATCCGCTTTCGCCCACGATGCCCACGATCTCTCCGGGGTAAACCTCAACAGACACCCCAGCACACGCTACGATCGATCCACAATTGCAGCATACATTGGTCTCCCGCTCAGGACCTGTGACCGTAAGGCACTGAGGGCAGCCCCTTCCAAAAGTCTTGGTGAGCCCCTTAACCGTTAGAATGGGGGAAGGTCGCATGAATGTCTCTCCTATCCTGCTCTGGGTCTTGGGGGTTCGGGCGTCTCTGCTCAAGGAGGCCTTTCTCACAATAGGAAGAATCCGAACATAGGTAAACCTTTTCTCCCGTCTCCTCATGAAGGATTTCATCGAGGAAGGTGTTCACCCGTCCACATCTTGAACAGACCGCTCCTTTAAAATCTTCCACCCGAAATTTAAAATCTTCAAACTCGAGGGGTTTGACTGAGGTATGAGGAGGAACCGCATAGATTCGCTTCTCCCGGCCTGCACAAAAGAGAAACAAAGCCTCTGCCCTGTCCAATTTAGGGATATCCCATCTCGGGATGGGACTGGGATCCATGATATGACGATCATTGACGACAACGGGATATCGAGCGCCGATGCTGATCTCGCCAAATCTGACAATGTCCTCATAGAGGTAGACCCACATCTTGCTATAGTCCGCCTCTGCATGCATCCGTCGGGTCTCCATCTCAGAGGGCTCAACCACCCTCAAGGCCTCTGGCAATGGAACCTGTAACACCAAAATCTGTCCCTCCTTCATCGGTTCTTCAGGAATTCGATGCCGGGTTTGAATGATCGTTGCCTCTATTGTATCCTGGGTGGTCGGCACGCCTGTGACAGCAATGATGAACCGTTTGATGTTAATCGCATTCACACTCTCGTCACACCCTTGGTCAATGACCTTTAAGATATCCTCATGGCCGATCAGGGAAAGGGTGATCTGAATGCCACCGGTTCCCCACCCACGGGCAATGGGGAGTTCTCTCGAACCAAAAGGAACCTGATAGCCAGGAATGGAGACGGCCTTCAATATCTTTCTCCGGATCTCCTGTTTTGCCCCTTCGTCAATAAAGGCAAATTGATATCCTTTCAACAGGCTCGATCCATTCAGTTGACGAAAGGGTTCATCCGTTCGTTTTTCTTTCAGTCTCATTGCTCCCTCACTTTGTCCGTTGCTCTCTCTTTAGCCTCTTGCTGAGCTCTTCGCAGTCTATCGAGATCGGATTGAAAAGTCACATAATGGGGGAGCTTATAGTGATGACAGAACCCCATCGACTCAATCCCATCAATGTGGGAGAGAACGAACTCCTGGTTTCCCGAGACCCCCTTGGATTCCCCTGTCTGAATGGCACGATCGAGGACGGCCATCGAGATCGCCTTGGTCTCGTTGTGTCCAAAACACAATCCATACCCCAGTGAAAATTTTGGGAATCCATCGTTTCCAACAAATTTAGCGATCACCTCTGCTTCGGTCACTTTGATCTCTCCAATCGTATAAGCCCTTCCGGAATGAGGATGCCGGATTTTAATGGGAAGGTATCCAACCCTCAATTCTCCGATGGTGGGATGAATATCTCCATAGCCGCGCATATTGGAATAGGCCAGAAGCAGGAGCCCGCCGGTCTCCCCTCTTGCCATGGCTTGCATCTGAGCACTCCGTGGGGCGGGAAAAGTGAGGGATTGGCGAGTCACATCAAGGATTGAATAATCCTTCTTCCCATCCCCTGAAGCAGCTTGTCCCTGGAGTCGGTCCAGCAGAAGTCCCTCCTTCCTCAGGAGGTCAATGACCTTAGGAAAGGTATCTGGTAAATGTTGGGGGACAACTCCTGAAGGCTCCAGATCTTTACAAAGCTCCTGAATCATATGGACTCGCCGCACAGGGGAATCGTCCATAAGATCAAAATCGAGTAACCTGAGCGTATAATCGGAAGTTGCCCCTAAGAGTTGTCCTCCGGGGATATCTTTAAAGGCGGCTGAAATTCGGCGGACCACTCTCATCTCTCTGGTCGGTTGCGCCAACGATTCACCACGCCGGGGCAACGTCGTCCGGTAAGCCCGGAGCATAAAAGCCGCCTCAAACATGTCCCCGGCTGATTGTTTGATGGCCAGAGCTGCCAGATCAGGCGCATACAGAGAACCTTCACCCATCACCTTATCCACCAGGAAATAGAGCTGTTCTTTTATCTGTTCCGTTTGCAGAGGCTCAGATTTCCCTTTGATCCGTTCATAAGTGAGAAGTTTACCGGCATTTTCAACCGCCTCCCTTCCCCCTTTCACTGCAACGTATCCCATGTCTCCCTCAGTTCAATCTGTGTGGACCTTGGAATGCACATGAGCCTTCCAAGGGGATCTACGAAAATGGATTCCACTCCCAGGGGATATTCCGAATTGATCTCCTTCAGATGGAGGATCTCCCTTTTACCAAACCCATCCATACACACCCTTGCCTCATTTTTGATCCCCGGGCCCTTTAAAGACAAAAACAGATTTCCTGGAGGCTCCTGGGAGAGTCTTTTGACCAAAAAAATGAGGGTCGCACTGGTATCCGGATATTCTTGGGTTCCTCGTTTGGGTTGTAATTTCGTTCCTTGACCATTCCCCAAAAGCGAGAGGATGAAATCAGCCTCATTGGGAGTGGCCACTCGACTTCCCGTCCGTTCGATGATCTCTTTTTCAAGCCCCCCTCCTTCTTCTCCTAACACGTGGAAGGTGACCTCATGGTTCAGCAGGGTCATGAGAACCATGAGGATTGGTGAGGACCTTTGGGTTTCCTCAAGTTGACCATTGAAAAGAGAATAGATCCTGCCCGGATGGCTATAGGCATCAAGGAGAATTCTGAAAACCTTCTGGGTTAGGCGATAGGTCTCTCTGGGAATCAATGGATCCTCTCCCCCTTCAGGTTACCTTTGGACCATCGTCTCAAAGGAGACTTTCGTTCGTGCAATGAGTTGTTTCTCTCTTTCCTTTTGGACATTCATCTCTTGGGCACGCTCATCTAAAAAGCCTCGAAGCCACTCCTGGAGGTCCACGTTGTCGCTCTTAAAGATGGCATCCATCCCGGCCATCAAGATCGTTCTTTCATCCTGCTGGCCAATGGTCATCGCATATCCTCTTTGATCTCCATATCGAACCTCGGCTTCTGTGACCAGTACTTCCCCGAGAAAAAAATGGATTTCAAATGGATCCTGAGCGACCACCATTAAAAGTCCGGTTTCTGGTCCCTTCAAGAGATCAACGCCTTCTGCTAACATCACATCCTTAAGAGTTTTAACCGAAGCCTCATCCATCTCCTCAAGGATTCTCTGAATCTCCATTCTCCCTCCTGTTCCATGCGACAATGTGCCCATAAAAAAATCACCGGACGTCAAGCCTCACCCGAACCTCATCCTCTGCCTTCCATAATCCTTCGGTCCGTCTGGATTCCGTCAGGGCCTGAGCCTTTTCTGGATCGTATTTGTTGATAAAGGCATGGAGATTGAGCTCCCGAAAATCCTTTAAGGCCTTCCTGATCTCCTCATGGGACCAGTTCCACCAGGCGATACGTATCAGTGCAGCCTCTTCTTCCTTTCTCACTCGTCTTCGAATCATCCTGGCAGGATTTCCGGCAACGATGGTATAGGGGGGGATCTCTTTTGTGACTACCGATCCCGCTCCTACCACCGCACCCGTTCCAATATAAACCCCCGGGAGGATGATGGCCCCATGGCCAATCCACACGTCATGACCAAGAACGACCTTGTGGTTCCGGCGCCACTCGAAAAAACTCTCTTCATCCTCCCCGAACTCGTAGAATCGGCTCCGGTAGGTAAAATGATGTGATGTGGCTCTCCAGAGAGGATGATTTGGAGGATTAATTCGGGTGTGGCTCGCGATGGAGCAGAATTTCCCAATGACTGAATATGCAATTTCGCAATCGTTCATCACATAGCTGTAATCCCCAAAATGGGTTTCCAAGATCTGAGTCCTCGCTCCGATCTTGGTCCATGGGCCAACATACGAATCTTGGATCGAAGCTGTGTCGTCGATCTCCGTTTTGTTTCGCACCGCGTGATCAACCTCCCCTTTCATTGAAGGATCTCCTGCCCGATGACCTTCCTCCTCAAATAGTCAGATATCCGCTCAGCCACCCAGATGACGATCAGGGTGACCACCGTAATGGCTAAGGCATCGGCATATCGAAACAGACTCATGGCCATCTGAAGATCTACACCGACCCCCCCTCCTCCGACCACTCCCAAAAAGAGAGCCACTCTCAAATTAATATCAAAGCGATAGAGGGTGTTGGCAATCAGGGAGGGAATGACCTGTGGAAGAACCGCATATCGGATGATCTGGAGTTTATTGGCCCCTGCCGATTCCAGAGATTCAAGGGGTTTCGGATCAATCGTCTCAATCGCCTCAGCAAATAATTTCCCCAACATACCAATGGTTCCAAGGGCAATCACGATCATTCCGGCAAAAGGACCGAGGCCGATGACAACCACCAAAAGAAGAATATAGATCAGTGGCGGGATCGCGCGCTCGGCAGCGAGTAGACGCTTCGTGACCTCTCTGAGCAAGGGGGATGGCGAAAGATCGCTCGCTCCGAAGATGCCGAAAAAGAAAGCGACGATGGCTCCGAGAAAGGTTCCAACAAAGGCCATCGAAAGAGTTTCTAAAATGGACCACAGGATCTTCCCTTTCCAGAAGACCTCCCAGTTGGGTGGAAACATCTCTCCCACCAGATTGAAGAAGTGAGGAATCCCTTCCAAGAAAAGTCTCGGGCTGATTTTGAGATCAATCAGGCTCCATAGCAGGAGGATCAAAAAAATCCCCACAGGTAAGGCGGAATGACGATACCAGCGCCGATAAGGAGAGGTCACGTTAAGGTGTTTCATTACGGGTTTTCATCCCTCCCCATTGGGATCTCTCTAAATTTCATTATCCTTCCCATCACCTCAAGATCTCCTGTCCGATGATTCTTTTCCGAATGATTTCTGCAGATTTTTCACAGAGCGTCACCAGGACCAGGATGATCAGGATGGCCGCCATGGCCTCCTGATATCTCATCAATCGGATCGAGGTGACGAGATAAAACCCAATCCCTCCTGCTCCCACCACTCCCAACAGAATGGACATACGGATATTGACTTCGAAACGATAAAGGGTGTTGGCGACCAGAGAGGGAAGGATCTGGGGAAGAACAGCAAAATGGATGATCTGTGCCTTGGTGGCACCAAGGGCCTCTAACGATTCGAGGGGTCTTGGATCCACCTCTTCGATCGCATCTGCGAATAATTTTCCTAACATCCCTACAGAGCTGGCCACAAGCGCCATGACCCCCGGAAAAGCTCCAAGCCCCACAATGGCTACAAAAAAGAGCATGACAATCAGATCGGGTAAGGCCCTTTCGGCTGAGAGTAAGACCCGCACGGTATCTCTGAGGGTGCGAATCGAATGGATATTTTTGGCTGCAACCAATCCAATAAAAAAAGATAAAAACCCTCCCAAGACGGTCCCGACAAAAGCGATCTGTAAAGTTTCCAATGCGGGTTCGATCAATCCAGGAATCTTTCCCCAATCAGGGGGAAACATGTGACTGAACAACTCTATCCCACGGGGGATGCCTTTGATGATGACAGTCAGATCCACTCGGCAGACCTTCAACCCTCCCCACAACAGGAGGGCAAGGAGGGTCGAAGGGATCAGAATACTCGAATAGCGTTTGAGGATATTCATCTTCCAATCTTTCGAATTTAATTGATCGAGGTCTCAGCCACCGTCTTACCTGCGCCGTAGATACGCTCGAGGTCATGATCGGACAGAGTAGGGGCGCCATCATAAACCACCCTTCCGTCTCTGATCCCGATGATCCGGGTGCAATATTGGCTTACGAGTTTCGGTACATGAAAGACCCCAATGATAGCCATCTGTTCGGTAAGAGGCTTAAGAAAATCGAGGACCATCTCCGTATTTTTGGGATCTAAGTTCGAGACCGGTTCATCGGCCAGTAAGAGATGGGGGTTTTGAAAGATGGCACGAGCAATGGCCACCCGTTGTAATTCCCCTCCGCTTAACGTCTCTGCCCTACGGTGGGCAAGGGATCGAATGCCAACTTGATTAAGGGCTTCCAATGCACGTTTGACTTCTCCGTCGGTAAATCCATAGAAGAGACTGCGAACTGTGCTCATCCTCCCCAATCCTCCGGTCAACACATTTTCCAAGACGCTAAGCCTTTTGACCAAGATAGACCCCTGAAAGATCATTCCGATCTTCCGTCGTATCTTTCGCAGTTCTTTTCCTCTCTTCTCGTTGATCTTTTCTGGGTTTCCATCTCCGTTCATGATCACTTCACCGTGATCAGGTTTAGTCAACCCATTGATGCATCGCAAAAGCACAGTCTTCCCAACCCCACTCTCTCCTAAAATGCCGACGAACTCCCCCTTCTGAACATCGAAGCTGATGTCCCTCAATAAGGGACGTCCGTCTGGAAGTTTTTTTGAGATATTTCTTACGCTCAGCATGCTCTACCTCCTGCTTAGGCCGGTTTGTTAAAAAAATTGGACTTCGCTTCAAAACGCTTCATTCCACCTTATAATTTTCCCAACTTGATGGCAATCTCCCGAATATAGTTGTAATCGGTGTCAGTCACCTTCACATAACTCTTATTCTTCTCCCACCTTCCCTCAAATTGTTTGAAAGCATCGGGTGCCTTTTGAGGCATATCCAAGAAGGCTTGCTGAATTCTCTGGATCAGTGAGCCATCCATATCTTTCCGGACTGCAATCGGCGATCGAGGAATGGGGGCAGACTTCCATAACACCACAAACTCCTCTCGACTGGCGACCCCTTTATCGAGAACCCTTTGAAATCCCCCTTCCCAAGTGGCGCCGATATCCACCTTGCGAGACTTGACGGCCAGCACTGAGGCATCATGACCTCCCGCAAAGATGATCTCTTTGAAATCCTTATCCACCCGAATCCCGAGCGACTCCAATCCTCCCCTTGGAATTAAATGGCCCGAGGTGGAGGCCGGATCCACAAAGGCCACCGTCAGCTTGTTCGCGTTCGCCTTGACATCTTCCATGGTCTTGAGATTGCTTTCTTTGTGGGTGATGAAGATGCTATGATAGGTGGCTAGTTTGCCATCCCCCTCGCTCCCTCCGATGATGGCCGTGGCATTTGCCCTTTTGGCAGCCAGGACATAAGAAAAGGGACCAAAATAGGCGACATCCGCTTTTTTGGCCCTCATGGCTTCGATGACAGCGGTGTAATCGGTAGCCCTAAATTCTTCAATCTTCATGCCCAGCTCTCTTTCGAGATACTGTTTGGCCGGTGCAAAGGCTCGGATCATCTCTTCAATATCCTCCGCCGGAATGAGGGCCAACCGGAGGACTTTAGGAGCTCCCTGCCCCCACGATTTCCCCACAAAAAAAATGGAGACCCCGATCAATAAAGCAACCAACCCCAGCTTGAACAGTATGGTTCCCTTTTTCATTTGCATGACTCTCTTCTTTCCCATAATTTCCTCCTTTGAAAATTGATATTGAACTTGTAAGCCAATGTAACCCAAGCATGTTACGTTAAGATGAAGAACAAATGAAATTTATGTGGAAAGGAAAGATCGCCGCTCTCATATGGCTCCTTGAAAACGAAACATAAATTTCATCTCTCCTTCACATAGGGGTAACAAAAGGGAAGTAGAATGATCATGAGCTATCAAAAGGATGGGAAGTCGAAATGGCAAAAAAGAAGATCCTTTTTATCTGTGGTTCACTCAACCAAACGACAATGATGCATCAAATTTCATTACATCTCCCTGATTGCGATTGTTTCTTCACGCCTTTCTATGCCAATGGGTGGGTGGACTACCTCGCAAAACGAGGATTGGTCAATTTTACTGTCCTCGGAGGGCCGATGCGGCGCCAGACTGAGGATTATTTAAAAGGACACCACCTCCCTATTGATGAAAGAGGCGCCACGAACCGCTACGATTTGGTGGTCACCTGTTCGGATCTCATTATTCAAAACAATATCCGTGAAAAAAGATGTATTCTGATCCAAGAGGGGATGACCGATCCTGAAAATCTGCTTTACCATCTGGTTCGGTGGCTCAAGCTTCCTCGTTATCTCGCCAGCACCTCAACTCACGGCCTCTCTCATGGCTATGACAAATTTTGTGTGGCTTCAGAAGGATATAGGGATTTTTTTATTCGTAAGGGGGTTCATCCTCAAAAGATCGAGGTCACTGGTATTCCCAACTTTGACAATGCCTCCCAATATCTGATCAATGATTTTCCCCATCGACATTACGTTCTGGTGGCCACCTCTGATGCCAGAGAGACTTTTAAATTAGATAACCGAAAGGAATTTATTAGAAAGGCGCTTGAGATCGCCGAGGGAAGGGAGTTGATCTTTAAACTTCACCCAAATGAGAACCACCCGCGGGCGATTCGGGAGATCAAAGCATTGGCCCCCCATGCTCTGGTTTTGACTGAGGGCAACACCAACCATATGGTTGCAAATTGTGATGTCTTGATTACCCAATATTCCTCCGTCGTCTATATCGGATTGGCCCTCGGTAAGGAAGTTTATTCTTATTTTGATCTCAATATACTCAAGGCGCTTCTTCCTATACAAAATGGCGGGACTTCCGCACGGAACATCGCGGAGGTTTGCAAGAACTTTCTCAATTAGCTTGACGTGGATAGATCATTAAAAATCGTCACCCTTATTCAGACGCGATGCGGCTCAAGCCGATTTCCCAAAAAGGTGTTGAAGCCTCTTCTTGGGAAACCCCTCTTTGTGCGGATGGTGGAGCGGGTGAAGGCTGCCCAACGAACCCAAGAGGTGATCGTTGCCACTACTCATCTCCAAGAAGATGACGTGATTGAAAGAATCTGTGTAAAAGAAGGGTTGACTTGTTTTCGTGGCCACCCCACGGACCTGCTCGATCGTCACTATCAGGCGGCACTCCTTCACCAGGCGGATGCCGTTGCCAAAATCCCTTCCGATTGTCCATTGATCGATCCGAAGATCATCGATCGAGTATTTGATTTTTACATCAAAAATCATGAGCGGTTTGACTATGTCAGCAATCTCCATCCGCCTACCTATCCAGATGGAAACGATGTAGAGATCATGTCCTTTTCCTCTCTTCAGACCGCATGGAGAGAAGCCCGAAAGGATTACGAGCGCGAACATACGACCTTTTTCCTCTGGGATCAGCCCCATCGTTTTCGGATCGGCAATCTCTTGTGGGAAAAGGGCTGGATTGCTCCAAGACCCACAGATGGACCTTAGATTATGAAGAGGACTATCTACTCATTCGGACCATCTTCGAGGAGCTTTATCCTCGCCATCCGCATTTTACCATTGAAGAAATTCTCGATTTGGAGGCGAGGCGACCTGAAATAACTTTGCTCAACAAGAGGTATCTGGGCCTGAACTGGTATCGCCATGTGCCCGGAGGATTAAGGACGATCCAATCTGAGCCGGAGGGAATAAAACGGAGTGATCCGATTCACGATGCGATTCCCCTGAGAAGGGGACGAGAGAGAGGGAGGATCGAAGGTGTTTAATCCGGGTGTGATATCCCCTCTTCATACAGAAACCTATGTCACCCTTAAACCGGGTGAACTTCAGCTTCTCAAAGAACGCGCTTATGCAACGCGGAAGCATATCTTACGGATGGCTGGGTTGGGAGGATGTTTTGTGGGAGCGGCTTTCTCCTGTGTAGATCTTCTCACCTACCTCTACACCCGGTTTCTCAAGATTTCAAAAAATCATCTTAACGATCCAGACCGGGATTATCTCTTTCTTTCTAAAGGTCATGCCGTTCCTGCCCTCTATGGCCTTTTCGTCGAACTCGGTTTTATTGGCCCTGAGAGGTTGGATCATCATCTTCAACCAGATGATTTGATCTATTGGCACCCACATCCCAACATCCCAGGGGTGGAATTTCATTCCGGTTCTTTAGGCCATTTGCTCCCTATCGGAATTGGAGTAGCTCTCGATTGTAAAATAAATGGGGAAAGCAACCACGTGGTCGTTATCCTGGGAGATGGAGAGTTGAATGAAGGCTCAAATTGGGAGGCGTGTTTAATTGCCCAAGCCTACCGTCTGGACAATCTGATTTTGGTCATCGATCGGAATGGGTTTCAAGCCAATCTTCGCACCGAGCAACTTCTCCCTTTGGAGCCCCTGGAAAAGAAATTTCAGGCTTTTGGTTTCTATGAGATGACCATCGATGGACACTCCTTCACCGATATGGAAAACACCTTTACGTCTATCCCCTTTGAGCCGGGGATGCCCAATGTCGTCATTGCTGAAACGATCAGGGGTAAAGGACTAAAAAAATTTGAGGCTCGTCATGACGCATGGTTTTGTCGTCTCTCTGAAGAAGAGGTAGAACGATTCTCGCAGGAACTTGAACGATGAATTATGAAGAGCGACTGATCACACTCACACTCTCTGACGATCGCTTTTTAATATTAACTGCAGAGAACCGAGCAGCCATTCGGAATTGCCCTGCCTTATTCAAAGATCGGTTCATCGATACCGGCATCACGGAACAGGCCCTGATTGGCGTCGCCACAGGGCTGGCTTTACGTGGCCGAATCCCAATTGTTCATGCTCTCGCCGCTTTTTTAACAATGAGGGCTTATGAATTCATCCGTTCCGATATCGGCTTCGCCAACCTTCCAGTAAAATTAGTGGGAGGAGTTCCTGGGTTCCTATCTGAAGGAAACGGTCCAACCCATCAGGCCCTTGAGGATATCGCGATGATGAGAATGATTCCGAATATGACCGTTTTCTCTCCGGCAGATGAAGAGGACATGGTCTTGGGACTTCAAGACATTCTTCGCCATCCCTCCCCAAGTTATATCCGCCACAACCCTCTCCCCCCAGAAATAGGTCATTGTCCCTTTCAATGGGGACAAGCAGAGATTTTCTCTGAGGGGAGGGATGTGACGCTCATTGTTCATGGAACCCTTTTCGGTCAATCCTTAATGGTTAAAGAACATCTGGAGAAGAAGGGAATCTCCGTAGGTCTGATCAACCTTCGAATGCTTAAACCAATAGATGAAGCAACGCTGCTAAGGACAGGTCGAGAGAGCACTCTTTTGGTCACGATTGAAGATCATTTCATCACGGGCGGGCTCTTTTCGATCGTTGCCGAACTCTTAATCAAGCATCACCAATCGTGTAAGGTGTTGCCCTTGGCATTGGAGGAACGGTGGTTCCATCCCTGCCGGATGAAGGACCTTCTCTTCCATGAGAAACGGACCGGAGAACAAATGGCCAGAGTCATTATCGATAAAATGGAGGAATCTTAAATGGGCAATCGACCCGGCCACAACGATCAATACCCTGAGATTAAAGAATCTAAAAGGCTTTATCAGCGAGCCCTGGGGCTTATTCCCAATGTGACTCAGACCCTTGCTAAGGGCCCAACTCAGTATGTGCAAGGGGTTGCACCCATATATCTGGTGCGGGGTCACGGCGCCCATGTATGGGATGTAGATGGGAATGAGTATATTGATCTGAATATGGGACTGGGTCCTATCTCCCTTGGTTATGCCTACGAACCTGTGGATCAAGCCATCCTGAAACAACTCAAAGATGGAATCACCTTCTCCCTGATGCACCCCTTAGAAGTGGAAGTGGCCTAGGAGATTCAGAGGATCATTCCCAATGCCGAGTCCGTACGATTCAGCAAAACAGGAGCCGATGTGACCAGTGCGGCCATCCGGTTGGCTCGTGCTTATACGGGTCGAGACAAAATTCTCTGTTGCGGCTATCATGGATGGCACGACTGGTATGTAAGCGTGACCGACCGAAACAACGGTATTCCCCAAGCGATTCAGGATCTCACTCACACCTTCAATTACAATGACATCAAATCGTTGCAGGAAGCTCTGGATCACGAGACAGCTTGTGTGATCATGGAGCCAGTAACCTTTGACCCCCCAAAGGACCAATTTCTCCAGCAAGTGGCCGAATCCTGCATCGAGAATGGTTCGCTGCTCATCTTCGATGAGATGTGGACTGGCTTTCGATTGGCTTTAGGGGGGCTCAGGAATATTTTGGGATCATACCGGACTTAGCCTGTTACTCTAAAGCGATAGCAAATGGCATGCCTTTATCCATACTGACTGGAAAACGAAAAATCATGGAGCGGTTGGAAAAGGACGTCTTTTTCTTTACTACTTTCGGAGGAGAGGCCCTTTCTCTGGCAGCGGCGAAGGCTACTTTGAAGGAGATGAAAGAGAAGAACGTGGTCAATTGTCTCGCCCAACAAGGAAGAAAATTGAAGCAAGGCTATAACCAGCTCGTTCATCAATTAGGCATGAGATACACTCGATGTTTAGGGTATGATTGTCGAACCCTGATCGTCTTCGACGCAGGTTTCGCAGATCCTCTGGAGATGAAGTCTCTGGTTCAACAGGAGATGATCCGAAGAGGAATCCTTTGGAGTGGATTTCATAATCTCTCTTTTTCACACACAGACCGAGATATTGAGACGATCCTCAGGGCTTATCAAGATGTTCTCCCAATCCTAAAAGAGGCGGTGGAGAAAGGGGAGGTCAAAAAACGTTTGAAAGGAAAAGTGATCGAACCCGTATTCCGGAAAACAAGTCACTTCCATAACAAACCGAAAAGATCCCCAAAATCGATAGGTGGATTGATCAGGGATGAAGAGGAAGTGGTCGGGATAGGGGTATGAACGGCATGAGATCTGCATCGGAGATGAACCAGTCTATCTTTTCTTTGAAAGGGAGAGTGGCTATTGTGACAGGTGGCATTGGCCTCCTTGGCAAAGAGCATTGCTATGCCCTTTCAGAATTTGGAGCCAGTGTGGTCGTTTGTGATCTGAATGAAGAGGCATGTGAGAGGTTTGCCAAACACCTTCCCACGTCCTCAATGGGGATAGGAGCCAACGTGACCGATCCCCTTTCGATCAGACGCCTCCTGAATCGCGTGCTTCAGAAATATGGACAGATCGATATCCTGATCAATAATGCGGCGCTGAACGATAAGGTGGAAGACCCTCTTTTTGAGGAGGAAGGACGTCGATTTGAGCATTATCCTCTTCGTTGGTGGAAAGCGATGATGGAGACCAATCTTACGAGCGTTTTCCTCTGCTCTCAAATCATTGGAACCCAAATGGTCAAACAAGGGAAGGGAAAGATCATCAACATCGCCTCCACCTATGGAATGGTAGGTCCAGACCAATCCCTCTATCAAACCCCAGAAGGAAAACAGACTTTTTATAAATCGGCCGCATACTCCGCCAGTAAAGGAGCTATTCTCGCCTTTACACGATTCTTAGCGGCTTACTGGGGGAAGGCAGGAGTGCGCGTCAATTGCCTTACGCCAGGGGGAGTGGAAAATAGCCAGGCTGACTTCTTCATCCAGAACTATGCGATACGGACGCCGCTTGGTCGTATGGCTAAAGTAACCGATTATTGGGGCGCCATCATCTTTTTGGCGAGCGACGCCTCCGATTATATGACCGGTGCCAATCTCGTTGTCGATGGAGGTTGGACCGCATGGTAAGTGGGAAGGGAGGAAACCCCTCTCTATCCAAATTTGGCCAATGACGGCTTGATATCAAAACAGAGGCAAGAGGGTAATGAAGATGAAGAACGGAAAGGCCATAAAAAGAATCAAACTGAACCATCGTTGGGTGGGAGATGGAGAACCTGTCTTCATCATTGCGGAGATTGGAATTAATCATAACGGTTCACTCGACATGGCAAAAAAGTTGATAGACGGAGCTATCTTTGCTGGATGCGACGCAGTAAAATTTCAGAAGAGGACGCCTGAACTCTCCGTCCCCAGACATCAATGGGATGTGCAACGAGAAACGCCGTGGGGGAGGATGTCCTATATTGAATATCGCCATCGGATGGAATTCGGTTTGGAGGAGTTTAAAGAGATCGATCGGTATTGTCGAGATCGGGAGATCGCTTGGTTTGCCTCGGTTTGGGATGAATCTTCCGTCGAATTCATCGAGGCTTTTGACCCTCCCCTTATCAAAGCACCTTCAGCTTCCCTGACGGATCACGGTCTCCTCCAGAGAATGAAACAGACAAAGAAACCTCTGATGATCTCGACCGGTATGTCCACAGAACAGGAAATCGAAGACGCGGTGAGATGGATTGGGGAGCATCCTCTTCTGATCGCCCATTCCACCTCCTCCTATCCCTGTAGGCTGGAAGAGCTCAACCTTCGCATGATCCTGACCCTCAAAGAGAAATATCCTCATGACATCATCGGATATTCAGGCCATGAGACAGGTCTCTCTCCAACCTGGGCGGCGGTGACCATGGGGGCATGTTTCGTGGAGCGACACATCACTTTGGATCGTGCCATGTGGGGAACTGACCAAGCCGCCTCTGTCGAGGTGATGGGATTCCATCGACTGGTCAGAAATATTCGGGATATTGAAAAGTCTATTGGGGACGGGGTCAAAAGGGTTTATGAAAGCGAGATGGAGTCGCGAAAAAAGCTTCGCCGCAGCCCATCCTCCGAAGAAAACCCTTGGGAGACCGGTGTGACTCATCATATCCAAATCTCATAACGCAATTCGAATGGATTGGCTCTATCTTCTCTTGGCGGGAATCTTTGAGGTCGGTTGGATCATCAGCCTGAAATACACCAACGGGTTTACCCGAATCATTCCCATGGTGTGCTATGCCCTTTTCGGTTTGGGAGCTGCTTATTTCCTTTCCTTGGCGTTACGATCCCTCCCCTTAACCCTCTCTTATGCCATCTGGATGGGGATCGGCATAGTGGGAAGTATCCTTTGTGGAATCCTCTTTTTTAAGGAATCCTATTCACTCCTACAAATGCTCTTCCTTTTAATGATCCTCTGCGGGCTCATTGGGCTGAGAGTTTATTAGGTCAGATGAACTCATGCCGAAATTTCCAAAAATTTTTCCCTATAAAATAAAAGGAACTGGAAATAATGAGCAGATAGAGGAGAGTCTTGTCTTTTAAGAATAACCAGGCGATTCCAAATCCAATAGCGGAGACCGCACAGAGAACAGTAAGAATAGTCAACACCTCTTCCCATTTGACCAGGAGATAAACCATTTTTGTCCTCATGGAGGATGGCTGCATCATCTTTTCCATTTCGACCTCCTGCTTAATCAATTGAAGCATTTATCATTAAACGACTTCCCTCTTTATCCTTATTTAGATTTTTTTTAATCATCTCTTTTATCCTTTTGGGAATAAGGATCGGCAAAAAATCTTTATCTTTGCCTCTTTTTCATACTCCTGTAAAACGACTCCATAAAGATGAACAATCTCGTCATGAGAGCAATTCCCCTCTTGGATGAGCGTTTGAATGGCACGAAGGTGTTGCCGTCTCTGTTCGTCATTCCCGTATGGTGAATCTAAAATCATCCTATCCCTGCTTATTCTCGATTAAGTCGCCCTTATGCGAATCCAGTTTATGAAACGATATCTCCATGTCCAACTACTGTTTTGGGAATAAGGAGATAAGACGGTGTTGTCCCCGATCAGGTAACGCTTTCCCCGCCACACGACCGTATTATTTGCAATGGACATAAACCAGAGCAACCCGATGAGAAGGTCTTTGAAGGGGGAGAGAAAATAAACGAAGGGATGAAGGTTTGCGTTGACCTTCTTTCCGATATAATAATCACCGATCCCTTTTGCAAGAGAAACGGTGGCAATGAAAAGGAAAGCCCGTTTAGAAGGACCCTCAAAAATGAGAGAGGTGAGAGATAAAAATACGGGATTCCCGATGAGTTCAGCGACATATTTATACCCCAGGATTTTCCATCGCATCTTTCCCCATCGGAGATGCCTATTCATGAACCTCTTTAGGCCCCAATATTCGTTCACATTTCGAATCATATGATTGGCAAGGATGACCTCTTGGCCCCTCTTTTTGATCTCTTCTCCAATAAAATGATCTTCGGCAAGCACATCTTTGAACGCCCTTAGCCCACCGATCGCTTCCAAATCACTCCTTCTCATTAGCATCGATTTGCCAACCACACAAGGAATATCGAAGAACTCTTTCAGAAAACAGACGGTTCCCAAAATGAATGAATTTAAATGGAGATTCTCGAAGAAGGAACCGATTGTCTTCGCCCCAACTCCCCGAATCAGATTGGTCACCAACCCAACTTGGGGATCGACCAAGAACTGAATATTTTTCTTCAAGTAATCTCGCTCCACCATGACATTACTGTCACTAATCAGAATGTAAGGGTACTGGGAATGTCTGTAGGCCGGTAGCAAGTTGTTGACCTTCGGATTGAGCCCTTCGTTACATCGTTCTACAATGATTGAAATTTCCTTGTCCGGGAATTTCTTCTTAATCCTCTCAACGACCCGATAAGCAGGATCATTGGGATCTTGAACGGAGCAAAGGATTTCATACTTTGGGTAGTCTTGGTGGCAGAAACTCTCGAGGTTGTTGAATAAATTGTCTTCCAGGCCGCTCAGGGGTTTCAGGATGGAAATCGGGGGATAGGCTCTTATCGAATCAAGTCCATGGAACGGTGATGGATGCCTCTTCAGATAGGAGCGAACTGATAAGATTTGAAGTCCGAAACCGACCAGTCCTAACATCGTAAATCCAATAACGATCCAGAAGATAATCATTCTACGCCCCTCTCCGATTTAAAATGGTATCCCATCTCTAAAAAGCGTGATGGCCACTCCGCGGTTATATCGGATACATTGTTTGATGGCTTCAATTTCTTTTTCACAATTCAGCATCGTCTTCCAAGAATAGAGATGCCTCACCCGATGGAAATCACTGCCGGCAATATAAGGATACCTTTTGAGGCTGATCACATTAAACACATCGTCTCGGTTGGCAATCTCCCAGGCGTCAATATATCGAGCATACTTTTTGCGGTGATTCCAGAGATAGAGCGTGTCCACCATTAATTCGGAAGAATGATGGGGGTGACAGGCGATAATGAGGGCGTCCTGTTTTTTCGCCTCCAAGAAAATCTTCTCGAAATCCCATGATGCGGAAACAAACGTTTTAATGTCAATCAAGAGCACATGGGCCGATTGGTTCGAGGAAAAGGAGCTTTTAGTGATCTCGATTCCAGGAAGGACAAGCATTCTGTATCTGTCCCATGCCCGCCTCCCCTCTTCCACGATATTCTCAAAGTAACTATTGAAATTATCCTCCTGTATCGAAAACCTGAAGCGATTGGCCAGCTTGCCAAAGGCTGTTTCTCCACTGACCACATGGTCGGTGATGGCAATGACATCAAATCCTGCCTGACCAAAAAGGTCAATCGCTCGTCTCAATTCCACAGAACCATCAGAGTAGGTAGTATGGATATGGAAATCACACAACAGCATTGTATGAGATAATAAATGAATATTGTTACAAAATAATTAAAAAAAGGTGGAATTTACGTGAAAAAGATAGGATTTTTATGTGTAATTTAAAGGGGATAAGTATATTTGGGTCCCAGAGATAGGCCCGCCCATTGGTCTTACGGCTCAAAATCGTCATCTGTCAGTCTGGCATTGAGATTAAGCTTTTCAAAACCGTAGTCAGCTACTAATCTATCTTCCCAGTCGAACATCTGAACCCGGATCGGAATTTTCTTCTCTACATCGAGATTCATGATGGCCCTGTAACAATAATACCCATTCTGGGGTGATTTTGGAAAACGTGCTTCCACGGTTAACGTTCTTCTTCCATAGAGCATCTCTTCCCTTCCTATTTCGTATACCAACTCGCCGTACATCCATCCTTTTCGGAAATGATCTCCAAACACCTTGATTAAATGTCCGAGTCCTGCCTCTGTGATGGAATGCCGGCTGCCCTGCATGGCAATGGCTCCATGAGGATTGAGGTTTAGGGTAACGGGCCCCAGGGGGCCTGGTTCACGAACCAAGATGCGATTTTTATTCCAACCCTCTGCATAAAAAACTTCTCTTCCTTTTCCTGGTCCGTCAATCCATTTCATATGAATTTTGAAAGGTTTTTTAAATCGGAGAAAAACGGTCTCCCTTGTTTTTAACCAGCCTTTAATCCGCTCCTGCTTGTGAAAAATTGCCGTGTAGGAGTCTGTCCTCTCAATCAGCTCCTCCGCCTGCCGGAGCCAGTCTTCCATATAAAAGAATTCCTTCCCATGAACATGTGTGCAAACGAATAAAGACGGAATTACAAGGAGTACGATGAAAGGAAAAAAGAGGAAGAATGCATTACTTTCTCTCGAAAAGATCATCTTCGATTTCGTCCTCCATTTCATCCCCTTACGATCGAACGTCTTAATGCAATTCGTATCCTTCTTAGATTTCAAACACGTTACGGATACCTTACAATTTCGTTAAAGCACAGATTAAAAGGGAGGCACCCCTTCGAGGGTGAGCCTCCCTTTTAATGACCCTTTAGGTATGCTCCTAATTTTTCCTTCTTAATCTGGGATCTAATCTGAGAGGAGATTCTATCGGAACACCCGCAGCCTCCATCATCATATGGAAGAGTTGGGTGTTATCCAATATCTCGGTTCCTGGATACCATTTCCCTTCATATTTCTTGAACTTGTGGATATTGGTACCTTTAGCATAAAGACGAGTCAATTCATTGGTATGATTTGTAGTACCGTAAGTCACTTCACCCTCAGGATAAACATAAGGAGGGCCATTCTGGATTGGCAATTCCCCTGCACCTAATCTGACTTGGTTACGCATATAACTGTTGCTGTGGTCAGAATGAACGATGAGAAGGGTGTTGTTCCAGTCCATTTCATCATCTGGCTGATTGACATAATCAATGACGGCTTGAACAGCATCATGGAGATCCTTCATCGTCCCGATCATTCGCCGAAAATCATTGGCATGGTTTGCCCAGTCGATGTCGCCCTGTTCAGCCATGAGGAAGAAACCATCCGGATCCTGGCTCAGGACCTTGAGAGCAGCGAGGGTGGCTTCCGCAAGCGTCGGATTTTCCCTTGTGGCCTGAGTCACTAATGGCGTTTCAGGTAGATCGTGGGGCACCAACGACTCAAAATGGCCGCCACTTCCTCCAAACAGGCCGAATAGTTTTTTACCATTGGCAGCGGCCTGCTGAGCCGCCCTAAGAATGGCCATTCCGCCATCAACACCAGAAATCCGCGTGACAACAATATAATCTTCATCCGCACAAACGGCATCATAGGTCTCTTTTGAAATATAAGAGGAGCTTTTCGTGTTGGTACAACTCGAACCGGCAGGATATCCAGCGCCGATGACCACTTCGGGTTTCACCTCGGTCAATATCTCCTTTCCAATGGCATGATAGTTGTTCCGGCTTTTGTTATGGCTCACATGGGCGGCTGGTGTGGCATGAGTGAAGGGGACTGTGCTGACCACACCAATGGCATAATCTTTCAGTCTCCGAAGCCATTCAGCAATGGTCTTCAATGAGCCATCATTTTTGCGATTTCCTCCAGTATCAGGATCTCCAGGCAGCCAAGCGATATTGCCATCATCCGTTTTGTAGCCGGTGGCCCAGGCCGTCGCAGCAGAAGCCGAGTCCGTTGCCTTCGCAATAATGTATTTGGCTTCCTTTGATTTGATATCCTTGGCCTCGGCTGCAAACACAGCAAGGTAAAGGACTGTCCCCAGAACGAGTAATAATGATAAGCTTTGTTTCATGATGGATCTTTTCTTCATCATTTCCTCCTTTTTATCTTCTTTTTGTCGATTGCCCCTTCTTATTCCCTCCTGCCCAAACCGATTCACCTCCTTTCTTTGAACGATTTGTCTTTTTCCCAATATTTAACGAAGAGGGAATTTTAGGGTGCACTAAAAACTTAAATGATTTGTATGGAGGGAGGATGAAGAAAATATGATTTTTTGTTGATAAGCGTTCTAATCAAAATTGGCCCTTTTCTTGATGAGGTAAGAATAGAAGCCTGCTACGGGAGTGGCCTTTCGTTCGAGGGTATCATAATTGACGCTGTAAAGGCCAAATTTGGCGTCCAACCCTTTCAGCCACTCATAATGATCCATGAGCGACCAGTAAAAATATCCCCGAATATCCATCCCCTTTT
>CAKZKY010000404.1 GCA_937124575.1 uncultured Pseudomonadota bacterium
AAAAGATACTGACCATAGTTCTGAAAGGTCTTCTTCGTGAGGAGGTCTATTTTTTTCTCAGACCATCTTCCTCGGCTGATTCCCTTGAGATTTTTTCGGACATGGGCTCTTGTCTGTCTCATGAGGAAACAGAACAGGTTACCCACGACGACGCTGAAGAATTTCTGCGCCGACCGGGGTATGAGCGTCGAAAAGAACTGAAAGAGAAAAAGGTAGATATACCGATGCACCGAAGAAGGATACCGCTCTTCCATCCTATCCCCTGAAGTATTCCCTTAAAAAATTGAACAATGTTCGGATGCCTAAATGGTGTTTCTTAATATGGTGCCACAAATCCTGAATCGCTTTTCTCGATCGGGTATAATAGAGGAGGTATGCTTTAAACAGAAGCCACTCCATTCGAATAAAAGAGAGATGGTCATGTTTGAAAACCAAGTGTTGCATGTCGAAAAAAGACCAGGGCGACCTCCACTTAAAGATTCGGTCCTTGACCTGTTCATAGATGGCTGTCCCTGGATAAGGGGTGAGAATGGAAAATTGGGCCACACTGGTATCGAGTGTCTTGGCAAATTGGATGGTTTCATAAATCTCTTTCGCCGTCTCATGAGGTTCGCCGATAATGTAGGAGGCGTGGATCTCCAGACCATTTCGTTTAAGCATGCCTACCGTTTGAATCGTATCTTCCAGATCAATCCCTTTCTTTAATTGATCAAGGGTCCTCGAATTGGAGGATTCCACGCCAATAAAAATTGACTTGGCCCCTGCGCTGACCATCGTCTTCACCATCTCCTCATGCTGATACAAAAGATCAATCCTGGACAGACACCACCACCAGAGGTCAAGCTTTCTCTCAAGAATCCGATGGCAGATCTCAAGGACTCTTTTGGATTGAAGGGTAAAAGTATCATCCAAAAAGGCAACCGCATTAAAATGATATCGGTGGTGAATCTCTTCAAGTTCTTTTAATACATTGGCAACACTTCTTGTCCTTACCTTCTTACCCCAAAAACGAGAGGATGCGCAAAAAGCGCACTGGTAGGGACATCCACGGCTGGTCACCAAAGGAGTGATGGAACGGTCTCCCAATTTGGTCCGCCGATAATCATCCATACAGACAAGGTGCCTGGCGGGAAAAGGAAGAGAATCAAGATCTTCAATGAAGGCCCTGGGAGCCGTTCGTACCAACTTGCCATTGGAAAAAAAACTGATCCCCGGTATGAAGTGCAACGCACCACTCTTTCTCTCCAAAGCAGAAATTAATTCTGAGAAAGTGATCTCTCCCTCGCCGTGGACGATGAAATCGACTTTTCGAGTAGAAAGGATCTCTTCATCAACATACCCAGGGTGAGGTCCTCCAAGGACGACCGTGCAACCCCTGCTCTTTGCTTGGCCGGCTAATCGGAGAGCCTCGCGATGTCGGGTCGTATCTGTGGAAATTCCTACCACGTCAAACTTTTTAAAATCGGTCGCATCCCGTTTCTTCTGAACAGCAAGGTCCTTGATCTCAACCGCATGGCCTTCTCGCTCCACATAGGCTGCAAGGTAAAGAAGACCGAGAGGAGGAAAGAGAACCCCTGTTGCCTTCAACGTTCCGGATGGCGCAGGATTGATCAAGAGGATCTTCATCGCCCCATAGTCTTCCTGAATCTTTGTGAAAGGAATAGAATATCAAGATCTGGAAGCCATTTCGACTTTTATTCTAAAAATTTTTTCTATGCTCGGTATTACGGTATCTCTCGCAGAGGTCGCCCCAGTAGGCCACCACTTCTTGATCGACCAGAAGCTCAATCACTTCACATTGATTCCCACATTCATTGCATTCAAATCCCCGAGTTGAACAGGATCTCTTGGTTAGTTCAAAGCCCTTAAATTGCGTCTGCTGAGGTTTGGCACGTTTTGCCAGTTTTGCTGCGCCCAAAGCTCCCATCAGCCCAAAATGCTCTGGGACAATCAAATCGGTTTCCAATTCGCTCTCAAGCGCTTTTCGGATGCCGGGGTTCGCCGCCACACCTCCTTGAAAAACCATCGGAGGAAGGAGTTCTTTCCCGCGGCAGACGTTGTTCAGATAATTCTTCACCAGCGAGTCGCAGAGTCCTCCAATGATATCCTCCACAGAATGGCCAATCTGCTGTTTATGAATCATATCCGTTTCAGCAAATACTGTACAACGTCCCGCAACCCGAACAGGATGTTTGGCTTTGAGGGCAAGCCTTCCAAATTCTTCAATCGAGAGGCCAAGCCTGGCGGCCTGCTGGTCCAAGAATGAGCCGGTACCTGCCGCGCAAATCGTGTTCATGGCAAAATCGACCACCACACCCGATCTCAAAACAATCACCTTCGAATCTTGCCCTCCGATTTCGAAGATGGTCTTTGCCTCTGGAAAGAGATCGATCACAGCAATGGAATGGGCAGTAATCTCATTCTTGACAAGATCGGCTCCCACGAAATAGGCGGCTAAATGCCGTGCGCTGCCGGTGGCTGCTACGCCATCGATGGAATCTCCTCTTCCCAATTGAGAGGAAAGGATTTCCAACCCCTGTTGAATCGCCTCGAGGGGACGGCCGTTATTTCGGAGATAGACCTTCTCTAAAACCTCATCTGCCTCGTCCATCACAACCATCTTCGTCGTAATGGATCCAACATCGATACCGAGATAATTAGCCATAATATAAAACCGTCAAGTTCAAAGCTCAAAATCCAAATATCAAATTAAGCCCAAATTAGAAATAACAAAAAAATGGTTCATCTTGGAATTGAGTGGGTAACCTCCCCTTAGGTTAAGGGGAGGTGGGGAGGGGTTACTTGTCTCGGAGATGCGATGCTTTTTTCCACCCGTCTGATTCCCTTCCACTCCTTTTAAACGTTGCTTTCAAGATAAATTATTTCGAAAGGTCTCAATGATCTTCCTAACCCCCCTTCATCCCCCCTTAAGCTAAGAAGGGAATACAAGAGGGGGAAATCACCCACACAAAACCCGGAAGAATCAAAAAAATTAAAGGAATTGAATAAATTTTGTCATTTGTCATTCATTTGAACTTTGTGTTTTGACATTCCTTTTTCTCTCTTCCATCACATCCTTAAAGGCTTCCAGCCTTGTCATGAGGCCTTCTCTTCCGGAATGCTCATCGAGTGTGAGGATAAGAAAAGGAACCGAAGCGCCTCCCCTGATCTTCAACCTCCTCTTGATGAACTCCTGAAGAAGGGCATCGATGCCGCACTTAAAGGAGGTGAGAAAGACGGCTCCATCCACCCCTCCTGAAAGGAAATGGAATAGGGAACCCACAATCTCCCTACCTGAAGACCAGTAGATCTCCTTTGAAAGATCCGAAACCTGTGCACGGATCTCTTTCTCAGAAAGACCCTCCGGCGTAATGATTCGCATCCCAAGACTTTTTGCAAAAGAGAGCAGATCCTTGTTCACATCGGTATCGAACAGGTTGTAAGGGTGACCGATGAAGGCCACCTTTAAATGGCTCTTTTTCTCTTGCGCTGACACAGGAATGTCCATCTGATAAATCTGGTTTAAAGGAAGTTGATTGATCCGCTCCTCCCATCCCTTCTGAAAATTTAGGAAGAGCTGCTCGGCCATTTGAAAGGCACGCTTTCCCTCCGGATGGTTGGCGCCCAAACGACTGCTCATCTTCACGAAAGATCGAAGCATCGAATATTCCCGGGTGCGGAGATCAATCGTCTCATCGAGGATTGGAATCGTTCCATCGGTGGCTAATCGAACAATATCCGGAGCCCCACGAAACTTGGGGCACATGATATAATGCCGGTGGAGGCTGACCAGCCTTGGAACAAAGAGGTAGTCCACCTTTCCCTTTAAATGCATCGCATGGGTGACAAGGAGTTTCATGGGAAGGCAGCTATCCTCAAAATAGATAAGATTCCCCCTTTTGCCCACGCCATCGGAAACAATCACCCTCCAACCTAACTCCTCAAAAAAAACCTTCCAGAGGGGAAAATAACGGTAAAACATCAGAGCTCTTGGAATGCCTATGCGGCCCTTTTCTTCCATTGTAACATCTCGACAAAGGCTTCGAGCAGAGTCTGAATTCGACCTTCAATCTCTTGCTCATCAAGGATAAGGGTGAGGATGGGGATGTCCCAATCTCTTCCGGTACGGGTCAAAATTCCTGAGGCAGTGGTCTCGGGCATACAGGCAAAGGGCATCAGATGGACCACTCCATCAAACCCTTCTTGGGACCTTACAATCGCCTCTCCAATGGAGAGATTACACTCGGCACCCACATCATAACCGAGATAGGCCTTCGATGCCTCAAAGAACTGAATCCTCTCTGAGGATTGATCTGCCTTGTTCTTTCTTAGGCTCCTCAGGATGTGAGTGGAGAACCAAGAGGTACGGGTTACCTCGGCCCCTAACTCACCCAATCTCTGTTCCACTCCCCGATTGATATGGGGGTCCATCACCGTATAGAGCTCACCCACGATGGCCACTTTAAGTGGGATACGGGAGAGATCCTGCTCTGTCTCCCGAAGCAAGCTCATCCCTTTCTGCAACTCATCCTCAAGCGTCCGAAGGGTCCGTGCCCCATCCACCCATGAGAGAGCCCTTTTCAATCGCCTCTCTGTCTCTCCCTTCTGAACCTCTCTTGGCCTCACCTTCATTGCCAATTTTTCCAATGCCTCGCAGGCCATCATCTTCCTCCATCCCATTCGGAGTCCATGAGGAAAGAGAAGGATATTCTTCCAGGTCAACTCTTTCTTCAACTCCTTCGTCTCCTCATAATTCTTCCAGATCGCCTGCCAAGTCAATCGGGGTGGAATCGTTAGCCACCGATAATGAAGCCCCATATCTTCGAGGATCACTTTCTGAACGAGATCGTAGAGTCCCAAACGGCAAGGAGGACCACTGCCGACCATCACGATCGTATCCGCTCCCATCTGGAGGGCCTCGATAAAATTTCCAAGGATGATTTTGAAAGGTAGACAGATGCACTCATTCGAGTGTTGAACGCCAAGGGTGAGTGTTCTTCGGCTGGTTTCAGGTGGAACGATATAGGGGATTCCAGAAGTCTCTGCAATCGCCTTGCAGAAGATGTGCATGGTACCCAGGTGAGGAAAGGTAACTTTCATCCATGTCTACCCCGCAGTTGTATTAGACCTTTGTCCTTAAAATGTCATAACCTCTTTCATTGATGGAGAGGAGGAATACCCATTCAACAACGGGGTGAACCTGCAACCTTCTTCTCTTTGGAAGAAACCGGGATATTCTGACTGCGGCTTTTGAGCTTCTCCTCCCATGCTTCTTCCGCCATCTTTCGGTAGGTTTTTGAATAGGCTTCAATGGCTGGAGCCAATTCCGTAAAAAACCCTTCTGCCCCTTTATGCGTGAAGTACCTTGCAAATTTGAGGGCAAACTCTTTTCCATGCTCGGGATGATCGATTAAGGGACAGTTGATAAAAAGGTTTTCTGAAAAGGGCTGTCTTGAACGGATCTCTTGAAAAAGAGGCGAGTTGAGAGCCTCCATCAAAGGTTTCTCTTTAATGTTATCATAAGCGAAGTGGCAAAAGACGCAGGGTTCCACATCACCTTGGGCATTGACATGGAAATATTTTCTCCCTCCGGCAATGCATCCCTCGGTGAGACATCCGTCATTCCAAAAGTCCACCATGAGGAGCGGTTTGGTCGCCCTGAAATGGGCAAAACGTTCTCGTATCCATGCCCTCTGCTCCGGCGTTGCCATTAGACTGAGGTCCGCATCGCGACCAATGGGGATATAATGAAAATTCCAGAGCAAGATACATCCCTTCTCAACAAGAAAATCGACAAAAGCATCGCTTCCGATCGTCTCCGAATTTCGGATGGTTTGGGTGGTGGAGATGGCGAAGAAGATACCCGCTCTCTTGAGCAGGTCCATTACGTAAACCACATGGTCGAACTGGCCTTTGCCTCTTCGTGCGTCGGTCTCCTCTTTGAGGCCCTCGAGACTGATTGCTGGAACGACATTTCCTAATTCCACAAACCACTCAACCATTGCCTCATCGATTAGAGAACCATTGGTATAGACCTGAAAGATGGCATCCGGGTGTCTCTCAAAGAGATCGAAGAGATCCTTTCTCAAAAAAGGCTCTCCACCAGTGATGATGACCAGATAGATGCCCATCTCCTTACACTCTCGGACGAGACGATCGATCACCTCAAAAGAAAGCTCTTCTTGGGTCGAATAAGATCCTGAATAACAGCCAAAGCAGTTGAGGTTACATCGCATCGTGGGACTGATCAGCATCGCATTGGGCGGTTTAAATCCCTTCTCCTCCTCGAAAGCTTTTCGGCGGTTCGTTCCGACCAGAAGCTGATTGATGAGGAAGTTGGTGATGATCTTCTTCCGGTGGAGAGGATGGGTTTCATTCAGAACTCTTCTGGCAATGGTCAGCGCTGGATGATCGGTTTGAAAGAGCGTCCGGATCCACCGGATCTTTTCACGATAGGACTCTTTCTTTGGAATCTTTTCGGCCAGGTGGGTAAGTTGGATCAAGTTATCCTTGGAAGCGCTCGCGAGAAGAGAGAGGGCAACCATCGTAAATTTTGAAATGGAATAGAATTTTGCTTGCTGATAAATACCCATCTTTTACCAGAACAGGCTGCGCAGATAGAGTTTGCAGACGAGCCAGGTATCGGCTACAGGTCTGAAATGGCTGGAACGTGAACCATCCACCTTCGGGACATTTATAAAAATGGATAACACACCAAACCCCTTTTTGCAAGCCTTGATCAGAAGCTCCAGCTCCGTCTCAAAACCAGTGGTATTGAGTGGAATGTTCCTTAAGAGCTCCGCTCGGATTAACCGGAACCCGGATTGGCTATCGGTGATATCGGCATGGCAGAGTCGCGAAACCGCCTTGACTCCAAGACGATTCCAGAACCGCCGAAGAAAGGTCATCCGATCGAATTCCCTCGCCCTCGAACCAATCAGGAGATCAGCTTGAACGGTACGGAAAACTTTGAGAAGGAATGGAATCTCTGAAGGATCGTGCTGTCCGTCCGCATCAAGGGTGACGACGACCTCATAATCTCTTTGAAGAATATATTGAAAGCCTCTACGCAGAGCAGCCCCTTTCCCAAGATTGCGGCTATGTCTTACGAGAGGCACCCCATAGGCTTCGACGACCTTTTGCGTCCCATCTGTTGACCCATCATCCACAACGATCGTATGGAAACCAAGCGATCGCACCTCTTCCAGAACAGGGCCAATCGTTTTTTCGGCATTATAGGCAGGGATGAGCACACAGACCTTATCCAAAAAGAACCTCCTTCACCGTTGTAAACTCAAAATCATTGAGGAGTCGAATCATTCGCTCTTCCGTTGTCCGAATCTTCCCGTAACAGACAAATCGTTTGATCCAGGGAAGGGGAATTCTGGGGATATCCGAGTCGAAGTCCGAAGGATGACAGAAGATGACTCCAGGGGAACCTTGAGAGTTATGTTGAAGAATCTTTCGATGAAGGCACCAATAGGGAAAGATCCTCAATCCCCATCCTCCTCCGATGGGGAGATTTCCAAGATAGGAGGGTATGACGAGAGGTGGGTATTCCCTAATGGGACCATATGAAGTCGAGACGGTGTAGGGTAAGGTGGGAGCATCCGGAATTCCAATAAATCGAAGCGGAGCAATGCTTGAATCGTAGAGGAATCCATTCTGAGCCAGAAGGTCAAGTGCCCAGTAGGAATCCCTTCTCCCTTTACAGATTGACCATTCGGGCGCCCGATATCCAATCACTCTTTCGCCTGTCATCTCTTCCAGCAGACTTTTCGATCTTAACAAATCTTTAAGAAACTCCTCTTCCGTCTGTTTGTACACCTGAAGGTGGCCATAACCATGGGAGGCAATCTCATGGCCTTCGCCATGGATCATCCGGACCGCTTCGGGCGTCCTCTCTGCCACATATCCGAGGACGAAGAAAGTCGCCCGGACATTGAATCGACTCAACAGCGTTAGAATCTTCTCCAGATTGGGAAGGATCCGGCTCTCACATCGGTCCCACAAGGAACGTGGAAGGATGTGTTCAATATCACAGATGTGATACCAGTCCTCAACATCTACCGTTAATATATTCTTCATCGCTCAAATCAAAAATAGGAAATAGGGACACTTCCCTATTTTTTAATCTTTAAAAAGAGAAA
>CAKZKY010000405.1 GCA_937124575.1 uncultured Pseudomonadota bacterium
TAAATTAAATTATCAAGAGAGAAGAGAGATGTCAATAAAAACGATAGACCGGATGATGTTTAACCGGATAGAGGGTTGAAAGGAAGAATCTCTTATGGTAAAAAATGGTTCAGTCTTATTAAGGAATTTAAAAATGGCTCAAACAGATCTTTCTCCATCAACCGATTTTATACGTACAATCATTGAAGAACATATCAAAACAAACCGATTCCAGGGCCGTGTGGCTACCCGATTCCCACCCGAACCGAACGGATATCTTCATATTGGTCACGCCAAATCCGTCTGTCTCAACTTTGGTATTGCTGCTCAATATGGAGGCACCTGTAACCTTCGCATGGACGATACCGATCCGAGTGGTGAAACCCAGGAATATGTGGATTCCATCATCCAGGATGTGAAGTGGCTCGGATTTGACTGGAAAGACCGTCTCTATTATGCCTCGGATTATTACGAGCAGCTCTATCAATATGCCCTTCAGTTGATTCAAAAAGGCAAGGCCTATGTCTGCAGTCTGAGCGCAGACGAGATTCGGGAGTATCGTGGCACCCTGACTGAGCCGGGCAAGGAAAGCCCTTACCGAAATCGCTCAATCGAAGAAAATCTCGATCTTTTCAAACGCATGCGGGCTGGTGAGTTCGAAGATGGAACCCATGTGCTTCGCGCCAAAATCGATATGACCTCTCCCAATATCGTCATGAGGGATCCAGTGATCTATCGTATCAAACGAACGCATCACTATCGAACCGGCAATCAGTGGTGCATCTACCCGATGTATGACTTTGCTCACTGCCTTTCGGATTCCATCGAAAAAATCACCCACTCGATCTGCACCCTCGAATTCGAAAATAACCGCCCATTGTATGACTGGATTTTAGATGAGTTGAAAACAGAATCACATCCTCAGCAGATCGAATTTGCACGGCTCAACCTCAGTTACACCGTTCTGAGCAAACGGAGATTGATCGAATTGGTTCAAAATGGATATGTGACGGGATGGGACGATCCAAGGATGCCAACCATTGCCGGAATGAGAAGGCGAGGTTTTACACCCGAGGCGATCCGAAACTTCTGTGAACGAATTGGTGTGGCGAAAAATGATAGCCTCGTGGACATGGCATTGCTCGAGCACTGCGTTCGCGAAGACTTAAATGAACGGGCCCAAAGGGTGATGGGAGTATTACGGCCCCTCCGCCTCATCATCGATAACTACCCTGAGGGAAAGGTAGAAGAATTCGAATGTCCCAATCATCCACAGAATCCCGGTATGGGATCAAGAAAGGTCCCCTTTTCGAAAGTGTTATATATCGAACGAGATGACTTTCACGAAAAACCGCCTAAAAAATATAACCGCCTTGGTCCAGGCCGCGAAGTCCGCCTCCGGTATGCTTACATCATTAACTATGCGAGTATGGTTAAGGATGAGCGAACCGGTGAAATAACAGAGATTCACTGCACCTATGATCCAGAGACGCGAAATGGACCTCCTCCAGATGGCCGAAAGGTAGATGGGGTGATTCACTGGGTATCGGCAGAGCATTCTCTCCCTGCAGAGGTTCGGCTCTATGAGCGGCTCTTCAGGGTCGCCAATCCCTTAGGTGAGAAGGAGGACTTTCTAAAATACCTCAATCCAAAATCGTTCGAAACAATCACCGCTTGTCGGGTGGAACCGAGCTTGGCCAATGCAAGACCCGAAAACAGATACCAGTTTGAAAGGCTCGGTTATTTCTGTGCCGATCTAAAAGATTCATCTCCGGAAAGACTCGTCTTTAACAGGATTGTTTCACTCCGCGACTCCTGGGCCAAAATGTCTGCTCAGGAAAAGCAAAAAATGGCATAGAGCCAATCCAAACCCTTCACAAAATTATCCTTGGCGTCTCGCCATATGATAAAATATATAAACATGAAGACATCGATACAGATACCCAATAGTCTTTTTGAAGAAGCTCGGAAGTTAGCCCACCAAGAACGAACGACTTTAAAGGCACTTATGGAGGAGGGGCTTCGTCGAATAACCTCCGGTCTTAAAAAACGAAAGGGTTTTCATCTCCACAAGACTACTTTCAAAGGCAATGGTAATCAGCCTCACCTTGAGGATGCTTCCTGGAATCGAATCCGTGAACTTAGCCATGAAAGGTGTGGCAGGTGATTCCTGTTGAGAAATATGAATTGCTTCCCAAGACTAAGGGTCAGAAACCCATCGGTGGGATCATGAATATTTGAAATCATTGGCTGGGGGATGAGGATTCGAACCTCAATTCACGGAGTCAGAGTC
>CAKZKY010000406.1 GCA_937124575.1 uncultured Pseudomonadota bacterium
AGTTCGGAGTATTAAACCGAAATTCTCCGAACACCGAACTGAGTTACTCCGAACTGCTTTTATGAAATTAACCCGAAAAAAATTTGAAGAAGCGGTCATTCAGTCGCTGGAGAGGCTTCCAAGAGCAATAAAAAATAGAATGGAGAATGTTGATGTGGTGATTGAGGATGAAGCCTCTCCGGATCTTCTTTCAGAAATGAATCTTTGTTCCCCCTCTGAGTTGCTGGGTCTCTATCAGGGTGTTCCCATCAACCAGAGGGGTTTTTATTATGGGAATGTCCTTCCGGATAAGATTACCCTTTTTCAAAATCCGATCGAATCGGTCTGCAGGACAAAAGAGGAGATTAAAGAGAAGGTTAGAGAAGTCGTCATCCACGAGATCGGTCACTACTTTGGCCTAGACGAAGAGAGATTAGAAGAGCTTGAAGAGGAATGAGTAGGAGTGGGAGGATGAAGGCTTGGGGTCAGAGGCAGAATCCTCAGATTCTCAAACTTACGGCTTGCTATAAAATTGGAAAAAGTGTTAAGGTTGAACGACCTTCTTGCAGTGAATGAATAAATGGAGATCGTAGGAGGATGAATCATGGAGAAGTGGATGGGCGGAGATATGCATCCGAGCTATCGAATTTTGATGGGACCTGGGCCGAGTAATATTCATTACCGAGTGTATCAAGCCATGTCAAACCCAGTGATTGGGTATCTCGACCCTCAGATTCTTGCCTGCATGGATGAAATCAGCGAGATGTTACGAGGTGTCTTTCAGACCAAGAACAAAGTTACGTTGGCCATCTCTGCAACAGGGAGCGCTGGCATGGAGGCGGCGTATGTCAATTTTGTGGAGCCCGGAGATGTGGTTGTCATTGGCGTCAATGGTTTCTTTGCAGATAGGATGACACAGGTTGCCTCCCGATGCGGAGCGAAGGTAATCCGGGTTGAGGAAGAGTGGGGAAAGATTATCGAGCCGGAAAAGATGATTAAGGCATTGAAGGAACATCCCGAAGCCAAGATCTGTGGCATGGTGCACGGAGAGACATCCACTGGCGTTAGAGACCCCCTTGAAGAGATAGGGGCTTACTGTCGGGGAAAGGAGATCCTTTTCGTAGTAGATGCGGTTACTACCTTAGGTGGATATCCGGTCAAAGTGGATGAGTGGGGAATCGATGTCTGCTATGCGAGTTCCCAGAAGTGTCTCGGCGTTCCGCCAGGGCTCTCTCCAATCACGGTGAGTCAAAAGGCCATGGATGTGCTCCGTTCCCGAAAGACTCCAGTCCAGAGTTTTTATCTCGACCTCATTCTCCTCGAAAAATATTGGGGAACAGAGAGGGTCTATCATCACACAGCTCCTGCCTCCATGTTCTACGCCATGCGGGAAGGGCTGAAGATCATCTTTGAAGAGGGATTGGAAGCAAGATTTCAGCGCCATCAGACCTTGGGGGATCGCCTCAAGATGGAGTTGGAGGGGCTGGGGTTTAAACTCTTCGCCCAGGAAGGGTATAGGCTGCCCATGTTGACCTCCGTGCTTCTCCCGAATGGAGTGGATGACGTTAAGATGCGGTCAAAGCTTTTAAATGAATATAATATTGAGGTGGGTGGTGGATTAGGCTACTTAAAAGGCAAGGTCTGGAGGGTCGGTCTCATGGGAGAAACCTGCAAACTTCGATACATCCATTGTTTGATCGGAGCGCTGAGAGAAATACTTCCCTGATTTTATTTTAGGGTTAGGCGGCCGCTTTTGTGGCTTTCTCCTGATAGAGTTTAGCGATGAATTCGGTGAGGTTGTAAATTTCGATCTTCTGCCTCTGTCGTTTGGCGTTTCTGAAATTGTGTAAACAAGAAGGACATTCGGTCAGTAGGATTTCAGCTCCAGTATCCTCGATGATCTGAGTTAAGCGATTCCTTGCAATCCTCACGGACTCTTTTGCAAATGCCCCCCTGAATCCGCCGCCAGCACCGCAGCACATCGCATTTTCCCGTGTCCGCCTTGGTTCCACAAAATGGGGTGCAATCTTTCGTATGATCTCCCTGGGTTCATCATAGATTCCAGCATGGCGGCCCAAATCGCAGGGGTCATGATAGGTGACGACCTTGTCGGTTTTTACCCCAAAATCGAAATCCTTGAGAAATTGGGTGATGTGCTCGATTTCCAGTCCCAGATCTTTGTAAGAAGGGTGATCTCTGAAAACACGGTAACAATAAGGGCAAATCGTGATCAGGGTTTTGGCTCCTGTTTTTTTAATCTCTGCAATATTCTGCTTAGCCAAATCCTCTTTGATCTTGTAGCCCACATCTTCAAGCACACCGCTGCAACAGACCTCATCAATTAAAGTAAAGTCAACTTTCAGAATATCGAGAAGTTGAAGCGTCTCTCCGACGCTTTCTTCTTCCCGGTAGGCTCCGACACACCCTAAAAATAGAACGATTGGCGCCTTTCCCTTTTTATGCCCCCAATCGTGACGTTCTGTTTCACCATAGATATTTCCATATTTCTCAATGGTCTCCCCCATAGTCCTGAAGAGGTTTTCAAAACCGACTCCAACCATTTCTTTTCGCATGGCCTTGACGGCTTCCTGGGGATCAACACCCGAAGGGCAATTGGTTGTGCAATTCATGCAGGTCGTGCAGCGCAGAAATACCTGGGCTACCGCTTCAGTCACGGGAAGCTTCCCTTCCATCACCTCTTTGAGCAGGATCATCTTTCCGCGGGCATTGGTGATGGGTCTTTTGGTGAGGTCGAAGATAGGGCAGACTGCCCTACAGAACCCACAACGGGAACACTGGACGATCGCCTTTCGCATCTTTTCATCGAATTGAAGTTGAGAGGACATTGGTCACCAATAGAAATGGAATAATGGAATGCTGGAATGATGGAATAATGG
>CAKZKY010000407.1 GCA_937124575.1 uncultured Pseudomonadota bacterium
GAGATTGGCCCGGCTTCCCTGCGTGATGAGGAGGGAGCCAAGTATTTCCCGATGTCTTTCAGTAGGCTGAGGTATCCAAACAGGGGGGCATTCGAGCCAATCCTCCACCTGTTTCCAGGCTGTGCCAACCGATCTTGGCCGCTCAAAAACTCGTGGATTGGATACCAGACGAATAAAGGCCAAAAGGCTGGGCCATGGCAGTCCAACGGGTGCGGCTCCGTTCAATTTTTCATCCAGCCAGGCTAAGGCTGCTTCGTGCTGGGGCAGGTTGGACACATAGGCATAAACAAGTAGATTGGCATCAACAAGGATCACCGGAAGGATTCTCCTTCTGCTGCGGCGAGGGCCTCCGATATGTCATCCAGGTTGCCAATCAGGCATCGGCCCAGAGAAACCGATGGAGTTCGGTAGGGTCTCCGGCGAGGTTTGGATGCGGTCAACTGCTGAAGGCCACGTCTCAGAGCTTCATTGATGATCGTCTTCAGACTCATCTGGCGAGTCTGACGTATTCGAAGTAAAGCCGCAGCCACATCATCATCGAGGCTAAGGGTTGTTCTCATACATAACATCATAAGTTAAATGATGTCTTGATGTCAAGCATTTTCGATTATCCCAAAAGGATTGACACATCGGTTCGGTTAAATTAAACTTCCCATCTATACTATGGACGAGGAGGTACGAGACGATGGAATATACCACCCTGCTGTTCGAGGTCAAAGATCACGTGGCGCACATCACCCTGAACCGGCCTGAGTCGCTCAATGCCATTAATCGGGAATGGACATGGGACCTCATGCATGCCATCCTGCAGTGTGATGAGAATCCTGCTGTCAGGGCAGCTGTGATCAGCGGTGCAGGGAATCATTTCTGTGTCGGAGGTGATCTGAAGTCCTTCATCTCGCAGGGGAAAGACCTACCTTTTCACATCAAAGAGGTGACCACCTTTCTTCATGCGGCCATCTCCCGGATGGTGAGGATGGAGGCGCCAGTGATTGCAGCAGTCCATGGCTATGCCGTAGGGGCTGGAATGAGTCTTGCGCTGGCCTGTGACTTTGTTTTGGCGGCCCGTTCTGCACGCTTCAGCGTGGCCTACACACGTGTTGGGCTTACACCCGATGGGAGCATGTCTTATTTTTTACCCCGGACGGTCGGTCTTAAAAGGGCGATTGAGTTGACCTTGAGCAATCGGATGCTTACTGCCGAGGAGGCCCTCTCATTGGGAATCGTCAGCCGCATCGTTTCAGATGATGAGTTGCTTACTCAAGCTAACGAGTTGGCCCTACAACTTGCCTCAGGTCCATTGAAATCATTGGGAGCGGCAAAGCGTCTGATGCAGATGGGATGGAATCAGACTCTCGAAACCCAGATGGAGGAGGAAAGCCAAACCATTGCTGATATTGTACGAACCCATGATACCCAAGAGGGTATTTCAGCTTTTGTTGAAAAGAGAACCCCGAAGTATAAAGGAGAATAAAGGAGAAGCACCCAATCACAAACGAAACCCCCCTTTCTCCCTCTTAAGTTAAGAGGGGGTTGCGGGGCGTTATGATATTGGAGACTGCCGCCTACCAATGGGCAGAAGGTTTGGAAAGAGGGGTTTTAATAGTTTATCTTGAACTCTCCAAGTATAAGTTTTAGAATGACCGCTATTGAATCAAGAGAGTGAGGTCTCGACATGCAAAAGGAAGTGATCAAAGCAAACAT
>CAKZKY010000408.1 GCA_937124575.1 uncultured Pseudomonadota bacterium
AAAAATCGAGCCATCTTTAGCCTTTCCTCTGTCCCTCCAATGACAATGATTTGGGAGGCTCCATGAGAACTGGCAAAGGCTACGCCAAATATTCCAAGAGGCCCCACTCCCTGGACCAGGATAGAATCTCCAGATCCCATCTCGGAGAGATCGAAGGCATGAGCGGCCGTAGCGCCGGAGCAGGAAGCCGGGACAAAGATTTCGAGATTGACATTGGTTTCGATCTTAAAAAGGTCTGTCTCTGCAACGAGCAGAAGGTATTCCGCATAATTCCCTGTCAAATAAGGGGGCTGTGAAGAGGTGGTATGGATGCCATAAACCCATCGGCCTGGGCAGAGAAAGGGCTGTCTCTTTACCTTGCAGTAGTAGCAGTGGCCACAGGTGATGCTTCTGTTCCAAAGAATCTTATCTCCGATCTTGAGGGATGTTCCGTAAATATCCTTTTTTTCTCCCCTTAACTCCACAATCTTTCCGACTCCTTCATGCCCAAGAATCATGGGAAGTCGGGTTCGGGGATCCCTTCCTTCCCACATATGAACGTCCGAGCCGCAGATGCCTGCGGCTTCAACTTTGACAAGAACTTCGCCCTCCTTCAATGCCGGAATGGGGAAGGTCTTAATGACCAGAGGCTGATTGAAATTCTCAAGAATAACGGCTCTCGCTTCCATCTATTTCCCTTGAACTCTTAGACTAATCTTCCTGCCATTTCTTCGGACCAGTGTTCGGCTATTCCTGCCGGAGCATAGACAAAGATCATGATCATTTCATCATTTCCCGTATTCTCGAGAAAGTGTTCTGCATCGGGTTCAATGTAGACTGCACTGATGGGCTCGACAATCTCTTCTTTGGAACCCACTCTCATTTTGCCGGTTCCTTTGAGAAGGATGTAAATCTCCTCATTGGAGTGTGTATGGAGTGGGATTCTCCCCTTCGGTTGAATGACCACATACCCTGCTGTAAAATGTTTCACGGGCAAACGATCTGCCCCTGTCAACACCCGGGTCGTCCTTCCTGCCGGAAAAGTCATTCCCTCAATCTCATCCAATTTTACGATCTTCATCTCTTTGCCAGTTCTATCCGCTTTCCGGTTTCCGCTGAGAGATAGGCGGCATAAATGACCTCCACCGTCTCAAAGGCAAGATCCAAACCTGAGATAGGATCTCGATCCTCTAAGATGGCATCTACAAAGTCCTCAAGCTCCTGTGGATATCCTCTCATCCAGTCCTCGTCAGGGCATGGAAACTGCCATCCAGCTTTTGTCTCGACTTTCTCAGTGATATATTCAGAGCCAAAAATACTTCCTTCCGGAGAGTAGACGACCAGGCTGTTATTCGGATTCATATTGATCTGCGCCAGGGCATTCGACATATAGACGCTGATCAGATTCTTTACACCACCCAGGCTGACGTCGGTGGAATGGATGCTTGCTTTGGAGCCATCCTCAAAGGTGATGAGGGCGGCTGACCAGTCCTCCACATCAATCCATGAATCAACCATCCATTTCTTCGGTTCTTTTTTAAAGGCTTCAATTTTTGTCAGTTGGCCGACGTCCCCAACCACGGATTGGGCACGAATGGGCCGACCGAACTTCATCAGACCTTCGTAATGCTTAAGATGGAGAACGGCTCCTATAGGGTGGGAACCCAATCGCATGAGTGAGCCTCCGCCCGAAGTTTTCCATTCTCGAGAGTAGGCAGCATGGGAGCCAGAGTGGCTTTCCTCAGCGCGAATATCCAGGACAGTCCCCTGAGAGGCCTTCATCAAGCCCTTCAATTTTGCAACCGGGGGGGCATAAACAAAATTTTCGGCATAACAGAATTTCACCTTGTTCTCTTTCACTGCCTTGACCACAGCCGATCCATTTTCAAGGGCGCCTTCCATCATCGTCTTACGGGGGATACTCCCTTCTCCAAAATAACCGGTTAGAGGTTTTTCGCAGATGATATGTTTTCCTGCTTCAGCAGCCTGAATGGCCATGGTGTGATGAAGATCGGTGGAAAGACAGAGGTCCACGGCCTGGATATCTTTTCGTTCCAGCATCTGGCGGTAGTCCGTATAGGCATGGGGGATATGGAATCGTTTTGCAAAGGATTCTGCATTTTCCCGATTTTTGGAACAGACGCCTAATATTTCAAGTTTTGTTCCTCTTAATTTTTCATATGCCCGGACATGGAGATCAGCTGCAAAACGAGATCCCAATATTCCAATTCCAACCTTTCCCATGAGAAGACCTCCTTCGAAAATAATGTCTTAAAACTTTTCCCCTCTGACCCTTTTCCTTTCTACCGTTTGAGAAGTTGATAAGTTTTCAATCGGAGCCATGAAAACCCCTCCATCAGGCCATGACGAACTGGGGTGATACTGAGCAGGATGGAGGAGAGGGTGATCACCCAGAGCACCAGGCAGATGGGCCTGGTGAAAAAGGGAGTTAAATCTCCATCGGTCAGAACAAGACCCCGACGTAGATTCTTATCCAGAATATCACCAAGGATAATTCCGAGAACCAGAGGAGCCATCGGATACCTCATCCGCCGGAGGATGTAGCCAACGATTCCGAAACCGATCATCACATAAATATCAAAGAGCCTGCTGGTAATGGCATAGGAGCCAATGGCACAGAGGACAAAGACAATGGGCATGAGTCGCGACCTCGGGATCGCCAATACCTTGAGAAGAAGCCTGGAGAGTCCAACCCCATAGATAAAGATCGCCAGAGTGGCAAAGAAGACCATTGCGACCACCTGGTAGACAAACTGGGGAGATTCGACCATGATGAGAGGACCAGGCCTTAGACCATGGATGAACATAGCAGCCAACAGAACAGCAGCAGGCGCTGAACCGGGGATGGCCAGGGTGAGCGCGGGGATGATGGCGCCAGGGACAACCGCGTTGTTGCCGGTTTCTGCCGCCATGAGTCCCTCAATCGACCCCTTTCCAAATTTCTCCTTCTCCTTGCTCTTTCTTCGAGCCGCTGCGTAGGAGACCCATGCTCCGATGTCCTCTCCTACGCCCGGGATGATGCCAATGGAAGTCCCGATGAGGCCGCTCCGGATAATGGTTCGCCAGTAACGGAGCACATCTAAGATTTTTGGAAAGACACTATCCTTCGGAGCTTTTGCCATTTTGGCTGGAGGATTTTGCATGACTGATAATACTTCAGAAAAGCCAAATGCTCCTACCATGGCTGGAATGAGGGCAAAGCCTCCCAAAAGTTCTGTGGTGCCGTATGTAAAACGCTCATAGGCATGGATTCCCTCCTGACCGACCATAGCCACGAGAAGGCCCAAGAACCCAGCAATCCAGCCTTTGATCGGGTCTTCGAGAGCTGTAAGATGACCGGAGATCACAATTCCAAAGATGGATAGCCAGAAGAACTCGAAGGACTGAAATTTTAAGGCATAATTCCCTAAAATAGGGGCGATGGTTGCAAGAAAAAGGATTCCAATAAAACTGCCGAGGACCGAACCCGAAGTAGCCACGCCCATGGCCCTGCCAGCGAGACCTTGCATAGCCAGGGGGAATCCATCCAGGGTGGTGGCTGCATTGGCAGGTGTTCCAGGAATATTGATAAGAATGGCGGTTCGGCTTCCTCCATAGATGGCGCCGACGTAAACACAGATGAGCACCAGAATGGCAAGATCGGCTGGAAGCTTATAAGTCAATGTGGTGATGAGAGCAATTCCCATGGTGGCTGTCAGACCGGGAAGTGCTCCAATGATGATTCCGAGAAGTGTTGCCCAGCCGATATGTAGAAGGGCCAATGGTGTAATAAATCCAACGATGGCGCTGAAGAATCTCGCTAAATTATCGATTAACCCGGTCATACTTTTACACAAAGATCACGGAAGTGAGACGAGGAAGAGACGCTCAAAGACCAATGTGATAGCTAAAGATGAAAAAATTGCAATCAGAATTCCTGAAACGAAGTATCTCCTCCACGAGACCCTGTCCATACCTTGTTTCCATTCGAAGAGGATGATGAACAAAAATATATAGAGGCCTGTGGCCAACCAATAGGGAAGATGTCCTATGAGAAGGACAGCATAAACAATACTGAGAATTGCTGTGATCAGGAGACGCTGGTTGTTAGGTTTGTTGAATATCTGGCGGAGACCTTCAAACGTAAACCCTAATCGGTGCCCACCTCGGAGAATGGATCGAATGACCAGGGCTGTCCCAAAGATGAGGATGACCGATGCAAGAAATGCAGGGACCAATCCAGGGACGCTCAGCGGATGAATCTTTAGATGTTCGAGTCGGGGCATCCGCCATGACTCTACGAACACATAGAGGCTCAAACCGATCAATATTAAACCTGTTATGAAGTCAGCTTTTGGCATAAGAAGAACCTATTCCCATTTACGGTGAGAAAAGAAGAGGGCGAGGTTTTAAGGCTCGCCCTCTCTTAATCAATTTTTATTGTCGGGGCATGCCAACCTCATCCGGTTTCACCTTCGCCTTCCCACCGTCGAATAGCCCCCAGGCTGCATTCACGATGGATGGCCATGCTCTTTTTAAGGCGTCTTCTCCATAGTAGGGGGCTACGATCTGGCCTCGAAGTCTTGCAAATTCCCTGAGCGATTTTGAGTTGGCCACCTTCTCCCGCCAAACCTTGTTCATTGTCTCAACCACTTCTTTGGGTGCGCATTTGGGTATCCAGATGCCGAAATAGATGGGGTCTGCTGCAACCTTAGGAAGCCATTTGGTGGCAGAGGGAACCGTGCCAAAGCCCTCAATGACGAGATCCTCTGGTGTCAGAGCAGCCAGTGGACGAAGCCTTTTCCCCCGAATCATCTCAATCTGTTCGCTTAACAGCTGAGTGGTAGCCATGGTTTCGCCTCCCACGGTTGCTATTACAGCCGGAGCTCCACCGTCATAGCTCACGAGCTTATAATCACCGCCATTGGCACGTTTAACGGCCTCAATGGCCGAATGTCCGGCAGACGGAATACCAGCGATTGCCACAGAGATCTTTTTGGGATCTTTCTTCATGATGTCGAGGAATTCAGCGAAGTCTTTGATCGGAGCTCCGGGATTCACTGAGACAAGAGTGGCGTTTGCACTGTTGAGATAGACATGCCAATCCTGAACCTTTGTGTCCAGAGTTCCAGTGATGATGTAGGTGCCAAGGTCTTTAATCGCACCTGAAGCCCAAGTATAACCATCACAGGGTGAATCCAAGACGCTTTTCGTTCCAATGGCTCCACCCCCTCCTGGCTGGTTGACGACAACAACCTTTTGGCCAAGTGCCTCCTCGAGGTCACCGACGATCGATCGCACTGCTTGATCGGTGGATCCCCCTGCTCCCCAAGGAACGATGATTCGGAGGGGTTTGGTTGGCTTCCAGTCCTGAGCATGAGCAAAGCCTGAGAAGATTAAAACTCCTACCATGACCAATGCCAACATAAGATGTTTCTTTTCCATAACCCTATCTCCTCCTTTCGATTTTTAATTCTCATCAAAAATTATCATATTGAAATGAGTCGTGTCAAGAATGATCCTGGCCAGAGGGTGTTCTATTTTTGTGCCATCACCTCATAGACCTGGACGCTACTCTCTGAGTAAAGGGCCTTGATCTTTGGAGACAGGGCTTTATGGTCAGCAGATTCTCTCCAGGCTGCCGCCGTTTCAAGGGACTCGAAGCGAATGGCCATCTGATAGATCGCCTCTTTTTCGTGTTCTTTCAGAAGTGTCACTGAGACGAAGCCGGGTTGCCTGGACATGGCGATGCTGTATTCCTCTTGAAAGAGTGTTTCAAACTCTTTCTCCTTACCGGGAATGACATGGAATGTAACGTGCCGTTCGATCATAATCATCCTCTCCGTTTATAGACCATCATGTTTTTTCGAGAATGTTGGGTCGGATAAATGTGATTCCCTCCACCTCCATCGTAAGGGTGGGATAGATGACAGGGTAGGTGATCATCTCAGGGCCTGTGGAGGTCGCGAGGATAGTATCCTCTGATTTTGTGCCAGTCAGTGAGGGATTCCAAGTAAACGCCTGATTTTCTTGGATGATGTCCGGAGTTTTGAAATGGGTTCGGTAATCTCTGCCCGTGTAACCAATGGAGCCTCCTTGATGATGTAATGTCCATTCCTCCGGATATCCTTCCGCTCTGTAGGCGTCAATCCCTTTCTGAAGAACTTCCCTTGCAAAGAGACCCGGACGGGTATGAGCCATCATGGTGCAGTCAATGAAAACATTGGCTTCGTACTTTTTTCTCAAATCATCAGACAATTTTCCGAAGTGGACAAAGCGGGTCAATGAGACGATCAGCCCCCACTTCCGGGCATTGACAGAGACCATCAGGAATTTTTCCACTCTCTTCTCTGTAGGGATAGGATGGCGGAATTTGTAAATGCGTTCGTCTGCAGCGGACATGAGAGTGATCGGATCGATCCGATCCTTCCACAATTCCCGACATAACCTGCCTACTACCGCAGACTCTTTTTCCCCTTTCTTCGTCCTCATCATCGTCTTTTCCAAAGCATATGAAACCTTCTTCCCCAACCAGCGATACCGTTTCACTTCCTCCGGGGTGAATGAGTATCGAAGCCTTGCAATCTCTTCTGTCAACGTCACCGCATCCGGAAAAGGGGTGTCGCTTCCCAAAGGAGATTCCTCTGTTAATTCTCTAATGATGGAGGTTTCCTGATCCTCATGCCATGGATAAGTCTTTACAATAAATCCCTGTTTCTCAAGTTGTTCTTCTTCCATCATCCGAGGCGCTTCAATGTTGTTGGAAATCAAAAATTTTGAATTCCTTGTGATGAGAAGCGAGGTGGCTCCAAACTCTGTTGCGATCCCAACGAGGTTGAGGCCACCACAGGTCATCCAGCAGAAGTTGGCCTGACGTTTGAGGAGAAGAGCCTTCAGTTCTTTTGATCGGAGCAGTTCTCGAACCCTTCTCTCTTTCTCCTTGATTTCCTTTTTAAGCGACATGGCTTCTCCTTAATCCATCAGGAACAATGGAATATTGGAATTTGGGAATCATGGGTGGTTTGAAAAATAAGACCTCAGAACGATTCGATTCTATCGCCCTTTGATCTTTGCTTTTCCCAGTATTCCCATGTCCCAACATTCCATCGTTCCGTTTAAAGGTTGTTACTGGGCTAGCACTTCTGCCCAGGTGGTGACTGTCCATTGGGTTTTGAACAGGTTGTTGACAGCCTCTTTGGCCTTTTCCCGGAATAAGTTAGCATCCGGAATAACCACCTGCATGCCCATTCGCTGGAGATCGATCAGGATGGCGGCCTCCCCGGTCTTGATCTTGTTAATAGCCCATTCCTCTGCTTCTTTGCCTGCCTTGACGATCAGGTCCTGGTCTGCCTTGGGCAGTTTGTCAAAGAAAGGCTTGTGGATCAGGATCCCCGCGGTTTGGACAAGGTGATTGGTGATAATCAAATGGCTTTGGACCTCATAAAGTTTGAAGGATTGGATCTGTGGCAAATCCCCTTCAGAGGCCTCTGCCTTGCCTGTCTTGAGAGAATTATAGAGCTCGGGCAAAGGCACCCCAACAGGGTCAGCTCCGATCTCCTTCCATACAGCCATCCAGCTTGGAATGGGCGGCAATCTCAACTTCAGGTTGTATATGTCAGCAGGAGTGTAGAGGGGTCTCTTGGCCGTCGTCTGTCTGAGTCCACGGTAGATCGTTGCCAAGTATTTCAGGTCGTTCTTCTCAAGCTGGGCCCGAGCCTGCTGACCAAGCTTACCGTTCCAAACTCGCATGTAATGGTCAAAATCCTTCATGACATATGGACCCGTGAAGAAATAGTAGGGAGGCGCGTAGTACTCCAGAAATGCGGTTCCGTTGGACTGCATTTCGATCTCGCCGTTTCGGTTCATTTTGTTAATGTCGATTTCACTCTTGGTACCAGCGTCAATGATCACCTCAATCCGACCTCCGCTTCCCTTCTCGACTATTTCTTTAAATTTCTCAGCCGCCTCAACGACAATGCCCCCTTTAAATGGGCTTGCAAGGCGGATGGTCGTCTTTTTTGCGGGTTCTGTGGGTTTGACCGCAGGACCCATCTCCGCACACGCAAAGAGAAAGCCTACCAGGGCGATCATTGAGAGAATGATGCCTAATCTTATCGCTTTCATTTTTTCCCTCCTTTCTGATCAAGATTATTTCTTGATCTCTTTTACTAGTTTGCCATAAAACTCGTGGTCTTGAGCCATCAGTCTTCCAAAGGCATCCGGGCCAAGGTAGGAGAGGTTAACCGCCATATCCTTAGCCGTTTTTTGAAAAGCCGGATCTTCCATTCCAAGTTTGAAAGCATCGTGAAGTTTTTTGACGACATCCGGAGGAGTGCCCTTGGGCGCGACCAATCCTCGCCACATTCCCATCGCGAAATCGATGCCTTGTTCCTTTACGGTCGGAATATCCGGAAACATCTCCAATCGCTTTTCAGAAAAGAGAGCAATGATCCTCAATTTTCCGGCCTTCACATGCTCGATGCCTTCAGGAGGAGAGACGGAGACCGCATTGATGTGGGCGCCAAGGATGGCCGTCACCGATGGGCCACCTCCGGAAAATGGAATGTGATTGAACTTCGCACCGGCCGCCTTCTCAAAGGCAAGAGCCACGAGGTGGACGCCTCCCCCGGCTCCGGAATTTCCCACGGTGATCATATTCGGGTTTTTCTTGGCAAAGTCCACGAATTCCCGGACATTCTTCCAGGGCATATCCGACCGGATAAGAAACATCGAAGGGTCGCTCACCACATTGATGATCGGCTCGAAATCTTTATAGGTGTAAGCCGTAGTCACCTGATGGGGAAGAATGGTAAGTGGGGTGACTGCAGAGGTGAGCGTATAACCGTCCGCCTTTGCCTTTGCGCCTTCGGTATAACCCACTGCGCTTCCTCCGCCTGGCCGATTCACAATCACAACAGCCTTACCAAGATGTTTTGCCGCATAGGGTGCCAATGCCCGAAAAATGAGATCGGTTGCTCCACCAGGGGCCCACGGGATGATGACCTGGACCTCTTTCACAGGGAAATCCGCCGCCTGAATTGGCGCCACCATTGAGAGAGACAGGACAAATAAAATCGTTACAAATCTTTTAATCATGACCGCACCTCCTTTGTGTTAAGCGAAAAGCCTTCACCTCATATGATTTACCAAAGACTCCGAACTCCGAACTTCAATCATCCCCTCCTTTTTAAAGATGATTTGCGACCTTCACCCCCCTTCTTTAGATGTTTTTTTGAATATCATCCGAATCAACGGAATGATCAGAAAAAGAGCTGTCGCAAGAAGAAAAACCATCGAGATAGGACGATTGATAAATATGCCAAAATCCCCATGGGAGATCATCAGAGACTGACGAAAGGCGACTTCCAACCTTGGACCAAGAACTAATGCGAGAAGAAGAGGCGCTCCTTCGTAAGCCCATTTTCGCATTAGAAATCCAAGCGCTCCGAACAGAAGCATGACCCAGATATCGGAAACGGAATTATTCACGGTATACATGCCTGTGATGCAGAACAGGATGACAAGAGGAAGAAGGATCTTTTTCGGGATCCTCAAGATATTTGCAAAAAGGGGAACAAAAGGCAGGTTTAAAACCAGAAGGATGAAGTTGCCGATGTACATGCTGGCAATGACTCCCCAGAAGAGGCCCGGGTGTTGACTGATCAACAGAGGGCCGGGCGATACCCCATGGATCAGGAGTGCGCCCAGAAGGATGGCTGTAGGCGGAGCAAATGGAATTCCAAGGACAAAGAGGGGGATGAACGCCGATTGGCATGCGGAATTGTTTGCCGATTCAGGACCAGCGACTCCTTCGATCGCCCCTTGTCCAAACTCCTCAGGGTGCTTAGAAATTTTCTTTTCGATCATATAAGAGGCATAGGTGGCGATGACAGGTGCGGGTCCGGGGACTAAACCTATGCCAAATCCAGATAACGTCCCTCTAAGAATGGAACCCATAGATTTCTTTAAATCTTGAAGGGAAGGATAAAGTTCCCTGAATCGCGGCATGATCACCCCTTGATCCAACATCTCTGAAGGTTGATTGACGTTGGTCAACACTTCGCCAATTCCGAAAAGCCCGATAGCCACAGCAACAAATTCGATTCCTCCGAGAAGATAGGTAGAGCCAAACGCAAAACGGGCATCTCCGGTCACAGGATCAATACCGATCGTTCCGATGATCAAACCGATCAGAGCCATCATGAGAGATTTGATGAGCGATTTGCCTGTTACATTGCTCAGAACGATGAATCCAAAGACCATTAAGGAAAAATATTCAGGAGGTCCAAAAGCCAATGCTGCCTCCGCTAAGGGAGGAGCCAGGAAGACCAATCCAAATAGTCCAATGGTTCCAGCAATGAAAGATCCAATGGCCACAATGGCCAGGGCAGGGCCTGCCCTTCCTTTTTGTGCCATTCTGTAGCCATCAATACAGGTGATCACCGAAGCCGTCTCTCCAGGCACATTGAGGAGGATAGAGGTGGTAGAGCCTCCGTACATGGCTCCGTAGTAAATCCCAGCAAGCATGATGATGGCAGAGGTAGGATTGAGGCTAAACGTAGCAGGAATAAGAAGGGCGATTCCTGCAATCGGCCCGATTCCGGGCAGGACTCCTATAAGGGTCCCTACGATACAACCGGCCAGACAATAAAGTAAGTTTTGGGCTGTTCCGGCAATTCCAAAACCATTGATCAGATGCTGGAGTGATTCAAGCATAGTCGGTCTCCGTCAAATTCCAATCCAACCCTTAGGCAGGGGAATCTCAAGCCATTTGACAAATAGAAAGTAGGAACCCACTGCCGTCACAAGGGATAGCGGAATATTAACACGCCACCGTTTTACGCCAAGAATTTTTAAGAGGGACACCATTAGGAGAAAGGAGGTGAGCGGATAACCCAATAGGTTGAAAAAGGCAGCGGCTAATACCATTGATCCAAGGAAGAGGCCCATTTGTATTGGCGACTCTGGAGACTCGATAGGGGCCTCTTTTTTTGCCTGTTCTTTCTTACCCTGAAAGAAGCCTTTTAGAACGAAGGCTCCTGATAAGATCATGAGGAGGATTCCAAGGGATAGAGGGAACATACCGGTACCTGCCATCCGGAAGGTCCCGATAGGCATTTTTAAAGAAAGAAGGGCAGTGATGGCTCCGAAAGCGAAAATGACGATGCCGACAATCACTTCATCTCTTTTCAACTGGTCCCCCTGGTACGAATTTCAGATTTCAAATTTTCAACTCATCACTTATAATTCT
>CAKZKY010000409.1 GCA_937124575.1 uncultured Pseudomonadota bacterium
TTGAAATAAACAAAAAAAATACCAATTGGGGACAGGTTCTGATTTCGGGCCAAGGAAGGATTTTGTTAAACTTAGATTAGGTCTTGACAACTAAACAAATGTATAGTATCTATTAAATACAGTTCAGGGTTGGGAGTTAGGAGTTCGGGGTCAGGAAGAAAGGATGGAAAGATAGAAAAATAGTTCGCAGTTCGTAGGGAACGCAGATCTGCGTTCCCTACAGAGTTCGGAAACATTAGAAGGGGGAGTTATGGAGCTAACAGAACGGCAGAGAGAGGTTTTTGAGTTCGTCCAGGGATTTATGAGGGAGAGGGGATATCCTCCTTCAGTGAGGGAGATTGGCGACCATTTTAATATTTATCCCCGTGCTGTCTTTGACCACCTCAAGGCTCTGGAGAGAAAGGGCTATCTGAGACGGCAAAGTACGATGTCCAGAGGCATTGAGCTTCTTGTCTTTCAGGGAGAGCGGTTTCGAGGAAGAGGGGAGAGGCCAGCGGTCAAGGAGGTTCCTATCTTAGGAAGGGTTGCGGCAGGGAAACCTACATTAGCTGTGGAGAATGTGGAGGGAACCATTCCGCTTCCGGCGGAATGGGCAAAGGGGAAAGAGACCTTCCTTCTGAAAGTAAAGGGCGACAGCATGTCTCCTTATATTCTCCCGGGCGATTATGTAGTCGTTCGTTCCCAGCCTTCGGCTGAAAACGGAGACGTGGTGGTAACCCTGATGGGTGAAGAGGCGACGGTGAAGCGATTTTTCAAAAGGAGGGGGAAGATCGAATTGAAGCCGGACAACGAACGTTGGGAGACGATTCGGATCGAAGAAGGGGAAGGAGAGATCCAGATCATCGGAAAGGTGATCGGGGTGTTTCGGAAATGCTAAAAACAGTTCGGAGTTGGGAGTTCGGAGGCATCAAGACTAAAGATAGTTCAGAGAAAGGTCTAAAAGACTTCGGTCTAAAACATATGGATTCTAAACTCCGAACCCCCAACTCCGAACTCCGAACTATCTCCCCACTGGATGAAATTCTGTCCATCTTCACTCTGAGCGGGTCTTCTGTTTCACCGCGGAAGATTCTCTTCAGAGGAGAAGGGGTAGGAGGAATTGCCTCCCATGTGGCGGGATGGATGGCGGGGAAAGGGATGGAGGTCATCATTTTGGATGGTGCGAATCGTTTTAATCCTTATATAGCGTCCTCATTTGCCAGAAAAGCATTGATTTCGCCGGAAAAAATTCTTAAGCGGATTCGGATTGCAAGAGCATTCACCTGCTACCAGATGGCCGCCCTGATGGGAGACAAGCTGATTTCCCTTCTGGGGGGAATCGGTGAATTGCCTCAACAAAAAATCCGTGTAATCCTGCTGGGGCCGCTCACAACCTTCCTGGATGAGGATGTGCCAGAGAGGGAGGTCCAACCTCTCTTTGAGAAGGCTCTGCGGAAGGTAGAGGAAATGGCTTCGGAGGGTGTGCCTTTCTTTCTATTTCAGTCTCCTGCTTCTCATCATTCTAAAAGGGCATTTCTCATGAAAAGGCTTTTCCAATTTTCGGATTTGGTCTGGAAGATATCTCTCGAGGATCAAGGAACAAAAATGATTTTGGAGAAGAAATCAGAGTTAAAAACACCATTGAAAATTGTAAATTTGAAAATGAAAAATGGAAATTTAGAAGAAGAAGATTTTGCATTATTTTGAATTCCGCTATGCGCTATGCCCTATGCTCTTTGCGAGGTTTTGTTTATGGGACGTACTGTTTTGCCTTTCAGTCAGGTTTTGGAACAGGAAGTTCAGGAGTGGCGAAAGTTTCGAAGAGGCCTGAGAAAAGAGGATCAGCAATTTTTTGATCGGCTCTTTGAAGAAGCAAGGCTTCATGTGCAGGCAGGTGTCTATGCTTCACGGCCCTGGCCTTTTGAGACGATTCTGATCTCCATCCTGATCGAACACGAGAAGGCATTGGTGGCGTTGAGAGAGAAGTTGAAGACCTTAGAGGGAAAAGAATAGAAGGGGAGAATGCGGTAGGGAACGCATAGATGCGTTCCCTACAATCAGGTGAAGCGATGGAGATTCGGGGATGGCTTTTCGATCTCTACCCGCTCGACTCCTCGATGATCCTCTGGATCAAAGACCGGAGAGGAAAACTTCACCGATTTGAAGATTCTTTTCGACCCAGGTTCTACGCCCAGGGCAACAGGAGAGACCTTTTTGCCCTTTTTCAAGCTTTAGAGAAAGGACGTTTGGTTGCCGCGTGTCAATGGGTTAGAAAGAGGGAATTCTGGAGCGGAGACGAAGTGGAGGTTATGGAGATCGAGGTGACCGATCCAGAACATTATGCGCAACTCCCGAGAATTCTTCCTCCATGGGAAGAGAGAATCGTCTTCTACAACTGTGACATTCCTCTGTCGCAGGCCTACTTATACAAAAGGGGACTCTTTCCCACAGGACGATGCATTGTTGAGAATGAGGGGGCCCGGATCTTTGAGATTCGCCCTGATCCAGCCGAGTCGGTGTGGGTGGCAGAGAGAGACTTCATAGATCTTCGCGTGATGGAGCTTCGCCTCTTGAATCCGAACGGTTCCTCACGATCTCTCCTGTTAGAATGCGAGGGATACCGAGTGGAGATGGAGGATGCAGATATTGAAGAGATCGGAAGGTTTATCAAGCAGTTCGATCCTGATGTAATTCTGAGCGATCATGGCGATGCTTCTCTTCTACCTTTTCTCTTCTCCTTAGAGAAGAGAGAAAAAACTCCCGTCCCCTGGGACAGGGAACCCCATCCCATCGCAAGGCAGATCAATCCCAGAGGTTATTCCTACTTCTCTTACGGCCGGACTTACTACCGAGCTCCTGCCCATCTCTTTTTCGGAAGGTGGCACATTGACCGAAAAAACTCCTTCATCTACGGAGAGTCAGGCTTGGAAGGAGTAATCGAGCTGGCGCGGCTGGCAAAAGTTCCGGTTCAGAGAATGGCCCGTACCTCCCCAGGAACAGCTATAACCTCGATGCAGCTTGACCGTGCGGTTCAGGAGGGCATTCTGATCCCATGGAGAAAGGGGGAGCCAGAACAGTTCAAGACAGCCTGGGATCTACTCATTTCGGACAAGGGCGGTCTTGTTTTTCAGCCGAAGCTGGGAATCTTCGAAGATGTGGCGGAGATTGACTTCGCTTCGATGTATCCAACGATCATGGCTACCCATAATATCTCTCCGGAGACCGTACTCTGCAGATGCTGTGACAACCAACGGGTTCCAGAAACAGGCTATACGATCTGCGAAAAGAGGGAAGGGATTGTTCCCAAAACCTTGAAGCCGATTTTAGAGAGAAGGGCATGGCTGAAAGGGAAAATCAAAGAATTCGGAGTGATGAGTTCGGAGTTTGGAGAGAAGGATAAGAAGATGGAAAGCAGTGAGAGACGA
>CAKZKY010000410.1 GCA_937124575.1 uncultured Pseudomonadota bacterium
TTCTAAATGACCCGCATTCGAAGGGTTTGGAACCCCACTTCCCCAGTCTCTTAAGGACTTTTTCAGTGATCTCTAAAAATTTTCTTGACAAAACTTGAATATCTGTTAGACTTTCGCCGTCTAATGAATTGAGAAGAAAGGGGGTGAAAAAAGGATGAAGAAAGGCTTAATCAGCATCGGGGTACTGGCGGTTTTTGTCTTTTCTCTGCTGATGGTCAGTGGCGCTTTTGCTCAGGAGAAGGACTATACGTTTAAGGTCGGTTATGGGGATGTGAAGTTTTCACACCAGAAACATGCCGAAACCTATAAGATATCCTGTGAGAAATGCCACCATGAGTTAAAAGGGAAGAAACCCGGTACCGCTGCACAGGGGTGCAAAAAGTGCCATAAGGCAAAGACCGAAGGAAAGGTTCTTGGCACGAAAGAGGCTTATCACGGTAGCTGTAAGGGATGTCATGATGATTTGAAGAAGGCTGGAAAACCTACAGGCCCAGCCGGTTGTACCCAGTGCCATGTGAAGGCAAAGAAATAGGCAAAAAGGGTTGTTGCAGAAAGGGGTGGTCCTAAAAAAGGATTACCCCTTTTTTGCTTGACAGGGGGTGGCCGTATATGTTAGAAATTTCAAGTACTTGGCTATCTTCGACAATTCTTTCGAAAAACGTGGGACAAATTTCGCCTCTCTTTTTAGAGAACGATTTAGATGAATGAGGTTGTAGTGAGCAACATTGAAAAAAGGGTTACAGATATCCTCTTCGATTTTTTTCGTTCGGTAAAACTCACCATCTTTCTTCTCATTCTGCTTGCTATTCTCTCCATCATCGGCACAGTGATCAAACAGAATGCTCCGATCGAGGAGTATATTCGTCGCTATGGAGTTGGGCTCTATCATGTATTGGATTTCTTTAACATCTTCGACATGTATCACTCCTGGTGGTTTAGCGCTATTCTGTTGCTTCTGGTGGTTAACTTGATTGCCTGTTCTCTCCACCGACTCCCTGGAGTCTGGAGACAAATCTTTCGTGATTCCAGTCCAAAAGGACTGCAAGACTCCATGCTCAAGACACTTCCATATGTGGAGCGAATAGAGCTGTCCGGCTCAGGAAGAGTCAATGAAGATGAGATTCGATCGAATCTGAAGAGACGGTTTACATTTCCAAAGCGTATCGAAGGTGAAGCCTTAGTGACTTTCTATTCCGAAAAAGGAAGATTCTCAAGGCTTGGGGTTTATATCACTCATTTAAGTGTTGTCATCATTCTCATCGGTGGACTGATTGGTTCCCTCTTTGGGTTCAGGGGATTCGTCAATATCTTGGAAGGCGAAACCGTCGATCAGATCATTTTGAGAGCAAAAGACGGGAATATTGTAAAACCTATTCCTTTTTCAATTCGATGTGATGAGTTCAACATCACCTATTATGACCTCGACAGGCCGGAAAAACATGTGAAGGAGTATACGAGCGATCTCACGATCCTTGAGAACGGGAAAGAGATTTTGAAAAAGACAATTGAGGTCAATCATCCTCTCCATTATAAGGGCTTAGTCTTCTACCAATCGAGTTATGGATCGATTCATGAGATCACCCTCGGGGTTCAAAGGAAGACCGGAAATGAGAAGACCGTATTGAAGGCCCTTGAGGGCGAGACCCTTCCAATTCCAAATTCTAATGCCAAGATCCGAATTTTGAGATATGCCCCTCAGGTCCATAACTTCGGTGAAGGGGTTCAGGTAGCTCTTCTGAAGCCGGATCAATCCCCCCAGGCTGTATGGTTATTGAAGGAGCGTCCACAATTTGATCAAAAAAGAGATGATGATTTCATTCTCACCCTCGAGGGAACAACAATAAAAGAGTATACAGGGCTTCAGGTGACAAAAGACCCAGGAGTCTGGATTGTTTGGATTGGATGTAGCCTGATGGTTTTGGGTTTCATTGCCTCCTTCTTCTTTTCCCATCAGAGAACTTGGGTCAGAATTCCTGTGAAGGCCGGGGGGGAGATTGTATTGGCAGGGACCACGAATAAGAACAAGGTTGAGTTTGAAAAGAAGTTTGGAGAATTGGTTGAGGAGATTCGTAAAAAAAGTTCGGAGTTTTGAGTTCGGAGTTAGGAGTCAGACAATTTTGGGGAGCAGCACGGATCATCAAACGATTTTATGGATGGAATCCAATCATTCATGAACATCAAGTATCCCTTAAAGGGGGAAGGGAGGAGCAATGAACAAAGCCGAACTGATCAACAAGGTTTCTGAGCAGACGAATGTAACCCAGAAAGTGGCAAAAGTGATTGTTGACACCCTATTCGATGGCATGAAAGAAAGCCTTCAGAGGGGCGAACGAATCGAGATCAGAGGGTTCGGCAGTTTTATGGTGCGCAATTATGGAGGGTATAAGGGCCGCAATCCAAAGACCGGAGAGATTGTCGAAGTGCCTCCCAAAAAGCTCCCTTTCTTTAAAGTTGGTAAAGAGTTAAAAGAGATGGTTAATACAATTGGAAAGGGCTAAAGGTTCTTCCAGTATTGTTTGTGAATCTCTTTTAATTGAGTGATGAGTGGTGCCACTCGGTAGTAGTCTGAGGCTTCCTGTTCCAACAGATCTTCCTTTCCAGGGGGGGAGGCTTGGGCAAGCTCCTTCAGTACCGCTTTTACAGACCGTCCCTGACCAGAGACATCATAGCCTCCTTCAAGGGTGATCACCAGCTTCGACTGAGCAGATGCCTCAGCCACCTCCATCAGGATCTGAGTCATCCTTGAAAACCCTTTCTCCGTTACCTCCATTCCACCCAAAGGATCGTCGTAATGGATATCGAACCCTGCGGAAACCAGGATGAGCTGGGGATGATATTCGAGGGCAATGGGCTTGATCAACTTCTCAAAGATATTTCCATATTCCGCATCACCCATCCGTGTCGAAAGCGGGATATTGACTGTAAACCCGGTCCCTTTTCCCTTTCCGATTTCTCTGGCAGAGCCTGTCCCAGGATAGAAGAAGCCGTATCGATGGGTGGAGATGTAGAGAACCTTTGGGTCATCATAGAAGGAGTTCTGGGTTCCATTTCCATGATGGACATCCCAGTCCACAATCAGAACTCTCTCCAGACCGTATTGTTTGATCGCATACTTTGCGCCAATAGCAACATTGTTGAAGAGACAGAATCCCATTGCCCTGTCTCTTTCTGCATGATGGCCCGGAGGTCTCACCAGAGCAAAACCATTATTGAGCCTTCCCTCCATCACCTCCGTGATTAGCTCCAACAAGCCTCCGGCTGCAAGAAGGGCGGTTTCATACGATTTGGCACAGGTGGATGTATCCATATCGAGGCGGTAGTAGGGTTTACCTGCAGTTTGGGCAACCTGGGAAATATAGGCCGAAGCATGGACCCTCTCCAGCTCTTCATGGGTTGCCGGACGAGGTTTCACCTCCTGGAGGATCCCCTTCATCTCTGGCTCTTCGAGCATCTTATAGATGACCCTCAATCGTTCTGGGCTTTCAGGGTGGCCTGGATCCATCACATGGTCCATATACCTGCTATCCTTCACAATCCCTGTTCGATTCATCGAAAGGCTCCTTTCCTTTCTTTGCAAAGAGACCGAATGGATCTGCAAAAAGTGGAAATATTACAGTTTGAGCCTAATGGGTTTCCCTCCTTTTGTCAAGAAAAAGAAGGACGAGTTTCCTTGTGGATTTGGTCTTTTTATGATATAAAAAATTTATGCTGAAGGGGAAAGAGATTGTATTGGGTGTATGCGGAGGGATAGCGGCTTATAAGGCGGCCGAATTTGTGAGGCTTCTGGTGAAACAGGAGGCCCGGGTGCATGTGGTCATGACCCAGAATGCTCAGAAGTTTGTCACGCCTCTTACATTCCAAACCCTGTCTGGAAATCCGGTTGTGACCGATCCCTTTGCTCTTCTTGAAGAGACCCAGATCGGTCATGTGGCTTTGGCTGATCTGGCCCAGTTGATTGTGATCCTACCGGCAACGGCCAATATCATTGGAAAGATTGCCCATGGGATTGCTGACGATTTTCTTTCGACCATGGTCATGGCTTCCAAGGCTCCTGTCCTTTTTGCACCTTCCATGAATGTCAATATGTGGGAGAGCAAGGCACTTCAAGAAAATATCCGAATTCTTGTCGAGAGGGGTTACCATTTTATGGAACCCGGGGAAGGGGAGTTGGCCTGCCACTGGTATGGAAAGGGAAGGCTGGCAGAACTGGGTGATGTCCTCGAAAAAGTCGAAGCGCTCCTCTCCCCAAAAGACTTGAAGGGAGAGAAAATCCTTGTCACGGCTGGCCCCACCCAGGAACCAATCGATCCTGTCCGATTCATCACCAATTATTCGTCTGGAAAAATGGGATATGCCCTGGCCCGGGTAGCCAAACGAAGAGGGGCAGAGGTGGTATTGGTCAGCGGACCGACCACGCTTCCTTTACCACGAAGCGATATCCATCTGATCTCCGTAAAGACGGCAGAAGAGATGCGGAGGGCTGTCTTTGGAAATCTAAAAAACTGTTCAGTGGTGATTAAGGCGGCGGCTGTCTCGGATTACCGGCCCAAAGAAGTGAGCTCATCCAAGGTAAAAAAGACCGCTTCGAGCGTTTCTCTGGAGTTAGAGAGAACAAAAGACATTCTTGGAGAGCTTGGGCAGAAGAAGGGAGGGCGAATTCTCGTCGGTTTTGCCGCAGAGACCGGGGAGCTTGTATCCAATGCTCGAAAGAAACTGAAAGAGAAGAATCTGGACCTGATTGTGGCCAATGATGTGACCAAGCCTGGAGCAGGGTTTGCCACAGAGACGAACCAGGTGAAATTCCTCTATCCCTCTGGAGAGATCAAAGACCTTCCTATGATGTCCAAGGAAGAAGTTGCTCAGGTTATTCTGGATGAAGTGGTACGCCTTTTACAACGAAGCAAGAAAGTCAAAATGGCTACTTAAAAAGTCTCTTTCTGAAACACTCACTCATACTTAAACTCTTCGCTTCTTCATACGCACAAGGTTTACCTTATCCCCTTACACTTACCTCTATTTAATCTACAAAAATCTGAATCAAAGCTTTGTTTATTTGGCGTCGGCTTTCTTTTCTGCCTTTTTATCTTCTTGCTTTACGCTTACCGGTTTTTCAGAAGCCTCCTTTTCAGATTTGGTGGCTTCCTTGCGGCTTTTTGAGGGGTAATCATTCACATAGAAGCCTGAGCCTTTCTTTAAAATTAAGGGGATTCGAATGGAGAAAATTAACTTGACAATTTTGCAATCCAAATGCAAAATATTTGCATGTGGATTACAAGAAAATATGAGAAAACTCTGAAGGCAATGTCTCGGCAATTTCCGGCGGTTTTGGTGACGGGTCCAAGGCAGGTGGGGAAAACCGCACTGGTGCGCAAAGTTTTCCCCAATGCGGATTATGTATCCCTTGATCTGCCCTCTATTGCCTCCCAAGCTGAAACCTTGCCCGAGGAATTCCTCCAACGTTATAACACCCCCTTGATCATAGATGAAGTTCAGTATGCTCCCTCTCTTTTTCGGCACCTCAAGGTAATGATTGATAAGGATCAAAAAACCGGCCTCTATATCCTGACCGGCTCACAAAACTTCCTATTGATGCAAGGGGTATCAGAGAGTTTAGCAGGCCGGTGCGGTGTGTTAAATATGCTGAACTTATCTGCTGTAGAGCTAAAGGATGCCCTTCATCGCTTCGATGAGAGCCATTATCTTTTTCATGGTGGGTATCCTGAACTTTATGTAAGACCGGAGGTCGATCATTCTTTTTGGTATACATCCTATTTGACCACTTATCTTGAACGAGATGTTAGAAACATACTGAGCGTTGGCAATCTCAGAGATTTCGATCGCTTCTTAAGAGCCATTGCAAGCAGGACAGGTCAAATTCTTTCCTATTCAGATCTTGCCCGTGACATTGGGATTGCTCCCAATACAGCCAAGAAATGGATTTCTGTCTTGCAAGCCTCTGGCCAGATCGTTCTCTTGGAACCCTATTACAAAAGCATGACCAAGCGGTTAGTGAAGTCCCCCAAACTTTATCTTTGTGATACAGGACTTGCCGCTTTCCTGATGGGTTTTGAAAATTGGGGAGGACTTTCAAGGCACCCCATGGTTGGGGCTTTATGGGAGACCCATGTGGTCATGCAGGTCGTGAAGCATTTCTACTCACAAGGAAAAACCGTGCCGCTCTGGTTTTGGAGGACTTCACAAGGACAAGAGGTTGATCTTCTCATTGAACGGGGGGGCCAGTTTATTGCGATTGAGTGTAAGTATGCGGAACAGGTAGACCAAGTTAGCTTGAAAGGGATGAACGCCCTGATAAAATCCTACGGGGAGGAAAATATTATTGCTGGATATATTGCTTCAAGGACTTCACGCCCTTATCGGTTAACTGATAAAATTACTGCGTTTCCAGGAAGCTTTATTGATCGGGTTCTTGCAGTCAACACTGGATAAAAGATAGGTTGAATCCATTTGAGAATCCATAGGCCCATGCTGAGGTGCCCATGAGATTCACTTCTGTCGTGGGGGTTGACCCTTTTATACCAAAAACTTCATCGTCTGGCAATCCAAGGAATTCTATTTCTTTGGAGAGCGGATGAATTTTTAGAGGGATTGTGGTTAAACCTTAGTGGCCTATGCTTGTGTAAGGATTGATTTTAAAAAATGGACAACGATCCTGCTTACCCCGGGCGAGTTTTGATTATGTTAGGGTATGAACCAGAATCAGAAGAAGGGTTTTCCCCTTCTTCCGATGATTTATTTGGCGTCGGCTTTCTTTTCTGCCTTCTTTTCCTCTGTCTTTACAGAGATTGGTTTTTCAGAGGCTTCCTTTTCCGACTTTCTCGCTTCTTGGCGGCTTTTTGAGGGGTAGTCGTTTACATAAAATCCAGCACCTTTCAGGATGAAGTTGGTGGCGGAAATTAATTTTTTTGCCTTGCCCAGGCATTTGGGGCAGGCCGGGTTGCACTCTTCATCTATTTTGTGGAAGATCTCAAAGACCTCTTTACATTTTTGACATTGATATTCATAGATGGGCATTTCGAAAACCTCCTATTAAGCCTGTAGGCTGACGCTGGTGCTCATCTCTTTTTTTAACTTCTTTAGTGCTTCGCTCTCGATTTGCCTGACTCGCTCCCTCGAAAGTTTGAGCTTGTTACCAATTTCCTGGAGGGTGAGCGGGTCGTCAGACATGATCCTGTTCTTTATGATAAAGATCTCTTTTTCATTTAAACGTTTCAATGCCCTCTGGACTTCTCGCTCCCGGATCTCTTTCTCCTGTTCCTGGGCCAAGACTTCCTCCTGATTGAGGGATTCCTCCTGAAGCAGCTCAAGATGCGTCAGTTCTTTTCCTTCATCGAAAGGCGTATCCAGAGAGAGATCTCTTGCAGCCATTCTCTGCTCCATCTCGATGAGCTCTTCTTTGGGAACATCTAAGCTTTTGGCTAAAAGTTCGTATTGCTTCTCGTTCTCCGGATCGGATTCAAGCGCTTTTCTCACCTTTCCAATCTTATAAAAGAGCTTCTTCTGGGCTTGAGTCGTTCCGATCTTGACCAGGCTCCAGGTCTTAATGATAAAATTCTGCATGTAGGCCCTGATCCACCAGATGGCATACGAGATGAATCGGTATCCTTTATGGGGATTGAACTTCTTGACCGCCATCATGAGCCCAATATTTCCCTCCTGAATGAGGTCAAGGAGTTTGACGCCATAGGATTTGTATTCGAGAGCTACCTTGACAACGAATCTCAGGTTCGATGTAATCAATTTGTGAGCAGCGGCAATATCATTATGCTTCCGATATCTGACGGCAAGATCAAACTCCTCTTTGGGCGTTAAGAGGGGAAACTGGTTAATCTGAACGAGATAGGTTTCGAGAGAATTCTTGACAACGGGTAGGTTGGACATTATATAACACCTATTAATTAGCACTCCATCAAAAAGAGTGCTAATAATATAATATATTGGTCCTTATAAGTCAAGAGAGCATTCTAATTTATTGATAATATTTATTTTTTTAATCTGACCAACTGTGGTTTTCTGAAGGGAGGATGCCATGGCTGACGAAAAGAGAAATGAAGAACAGGAAAGAGGGTTTGTCGTCAGGGACAAGAGATTCACAGCAAAAAAAGAGGAAGAGAAAGTCTCTCCCAAAGAAGAGAAACGGGAGGAGGTCAAAGAGGAAGTAACGAGGGAGGAGATTCCACTCCCTGAGATCAATTTCACAAGTTTTATCTTTTCACTGAGTACATCTGCTTTGATCCAGCTTGGAGAGGTCGAGGATCCTTTTACACAGAAAAAGTCGAAAAATCTTCCCGTTGCTAAGCAGACCATTGACCTCATTGGAATGTTGAAAGAAAAGACCAAAGGGAACCTAACTTCAGACGAAGAGAAATTCCTGGATAGCGTTCTCTTCGATCTGAGGATGAAGTATGTGAAGGCGGTAGAATGATGGAGGGAAGAGGCTGGAGGCAATAGGCGAAAACTTGAATAACCTCTTTTGGGTCTCCTTTTAGAAGTTTAAGATTTTTGCCACCTTCCTCAAACCTCTAACCTCCTACTTCTTAAAGGTTAGGTAGAAGCTGCTTCCTTTTCGATGGATGTGGAAGAGGATCCCTTTCTCAACGTTGGCATCTTTCATCGCCTTTTCAAAGTGTTTCAATGTTTCGATCTTCTTCCGGTTGATTTCAAGAATCACATCCCCTTCCTGAAGTCCCATCTCATCGGCAAGGCTTCCATCTTCCACTGAAATGACAACCACACCCTGCTTGACCCCTGTGATACGGAAACGGGCGGCTAATTGAGGGGTTAGTTCTTGAAGTCTTGCGCCTAATTTTTCTTCCCCTTCCTTCTCCTTCTGCAATTCGGCTTTGTCGGGCATGGCTGAAGTGGTCACTTCGATCGTCATCGGTTTTCCATCCCTCAAAACGGACAACTTCACCATCTGGCCAACCCTTTTCTTCTGGATCTCTTTAACCAGTTCACTCACATTTTTTACAGGCTTGTCATCCACCGACTTGATGATATCGCCAGAGGCCAAGCCAGCCTTTTCAGCGCCCGTGCCGGAATAGACCTGGCCGATCAGCACCCCTTCCTTCTCTTTCAGTTTGAAGTGTTCCATCATCTCAGGAGTGATATCCTGAACACTGATACCCAGCCAAGGGCGAGTCACTTTGCCTGTTTTGATGAGGTCGTTCAGGATCTGCTTGGCCATATTGATGGGGATAGCAAAACCAATTCCTGTGCCGGGCTGGATGATCATGGCATTGATGCCGACGACTTCGCCATCAATATTGCAGAGAGGACCACCACTGTTGCCTGGATTAATGGAAGCATCTGTCTGGATAAAATCTTCATAGGTGCCTGTTCCAAGGCCAGAGCGTCCTTTTGCACTGATCACGCCGACTGTGACCGTATGTTCAAGGCCAAAGGGGCTACCAATGGCAATTGCCCACTCGCCGACCTCGAGTTTATCTGAATCTCCCAAAGTAGCCACAGGGAGATCCTTTGCCTTGATGTGGAGCACGGCCAGATCGGTCCGAGAATCCTGCCCTTTGATTGTTGCAATGAACTCCCTTCCGTCATTGAGCCGCACCTTGACTTTATCCGCTCCTTCGATCACATGATTGTTGGTGAGGATGTAGCCCTCTTTGTCAACGATGACTCCTGATCCACCGCTCCTTTGACGATGTCGGTATTCCTTTCCTCTCTCTCTGGGAGCACCGAATCCTCTGAAGAATTCTTCAAAGGGACTTCCCTTAAAAAAGTCTTCTCCAAATCGCTCCCATGGTTTAATCGTGACGGTCTTTTCGGTTGTGATATTGACGACCGAAGGTTGAACTTTCTTTGAGACCTCGACAAATGCCTGCCCTAATGATTTGGCTGTTGATAATTTATCATTTTTAGGCTGTGAGTCTGCTTTATCTTTAGCGACACAGAAGAAGAGGCCCGAGAGAAGAAAAATGATGGATAGAGTAATGATCAGTCCTTTGGTCGTTTTTTTATGCATGGCAAACTCCTTTAACGTATTGATATTAATAATTTATCTTATTTAAGGGTCGTTGTCAAATGGTGTGGGAAGTTGCAATTCAAAATTAACCTCCCCTTTCTCCTTCCTTAACTTAAGAGGGAAATAGAGGGGGTTAGAGTATTAAGGGATGATTTATTAAGGAATCAGGGCTATGAAACTGGTTTAAGCCAAAAGGTTACAGTTTTATCAATCGCCCGCCTTCGGAGAATCCTCTGTCAAATATTTTTAAACTCAGTTCCCGAAATTTTGGAGGTGTAACACGACCGATCGATTGCCTCAATTTTTCATAGGGGAATGGAAATCTGGGATGAGCAGAGGCAAAACCGATAAGAGCGATATTGGTTGACTGGATAGATCCCATTTCACGGGCAATGCGGTCGGCCCAGAAGATATGGGTCTCAATACCTCTTTCCTGAAGGTAGTTGCGAATCTCCTCTTTCATGAATCTGGCGTCCGAGGCATTGATGAAGCCGATTCCTCCTTGTTGGTCGGTGGTTGCAGGTTTCAGAAAATGGAGGGTCTTATAGGCTTCGTTCTTTTCGAGAGAGAGGAGGAGGTCTGCATTCCCCTTCTTTACGAGAGGGCTATTGAATTGGCCAATCTTCAGATAGGTGATCACTGAGCCTCCCCGCTGACTCATGCCATGGTCCTCGGATCCGATGACTGGATATCCTTCCCGAAGGGCAAAATCAGAGAAGATCCGTGTGACCAGAAGAACGCCCTGTCCTCCTACACCTGAGATGATCATCTGGATGTTAACGCCACCAATTTCGGATTTCGAATTTCGAATTGCGAATGGTTGATTCATCGGAATTTCTCTAAAGTTAATGGAGTGCCTTTAACATGTCATGCCACACATGATGCGGCATCCAGTTTCTGTTTTTCTGGATTCCTGCTTGAGATGGAATGACAAACAAGGTTTAAGATGAAACCTGATAGATGCCACCCTGACTGCAGGCGGCCAGGCAAAGGCCACAGTCCACACAGGTCAGGCGGTCGATCTTCATCCTTCCATCCTCTCCCTTTATCAGAGAGGGACATTCAAATCGTTTCAGACAGAACCCACAGGCAATACAGGCGCCTACGGCAGGCATCTCAATCGTGCAGGTGGGGCACTCCTGGACACAGACGCGACAGCCCGTACATTTGGAGTAGTCAATCTGGTAGCCCTCTTCTGTCTTCGAAATCGCTGCTTCAGGGCATTGGATCATACAGATGTCACATTGATTACAGGCACCGCAATGGAGACATCGCTTTGCCTCGGCGATGATCGCCTCTTCCGAAGGAAGGAGATGGACCTCTTTGAAGCTCATTGTTCTATCGCCAACGGGAAGGAGCGGTTCTTCGATCTTTGGCAGCGGCTCAACCTGCTCAATGGGAACCGTGACCAGTTCTGCAGAGATTCCCTCAGCCTCCCTGTTCATCCTCAGATCCTCTTTGCTCAAATAACGATGAATGGAGAGGGCAGCTTTTCTCCCTCCAGCTAAGGCGTCAATGAAATTTTTCGGTCCAGTAACACTGTCTCCAGCGGCAAAGAGACCTTCGATCGGCGTGGCTAATGTCACAGGATCAACACGGATCGTTTCCCATAAAGTCTTGGGAATGGATAGAGCAAATCCCGAAAGGTCAGGAACATAAGAAGGAGAAGTGATCACAAGGTCTGCCTTCAATCTTTTCTCTGGCTTCTGAAGAGATAGGACCTTCGTCCTTCCAAGGCTTGTGGGTTGGCTGAGGGCTACCTTTCGAAAAATGACCCCAATGGCTCTCCCATTGGATGTGATGATTTTTGTTGGAAGAGAAAAGAACTCGAAGGAAACCCCTTCCCTCTGGGCCTCCTCAATCTCAGAGGGCTCCGCTGGCATCTCCTTTTGTGAACGACTAAAGAGGAGGGTGACCTCTTTGGCTCCAAGGCGAAGGGCGGTTCGCGCTGAATCAAGAGCACGGTCATTTCCGCCCAGCACAACGACGTTGGAAAAAGAGCCTATCTCCTGATTTAATGCCACCCTCTTTAGAAAGGTCAAGGAATCGATCACACCCAGAGCATTCTGTCCTGAAAGATTTAGCTCCTTGGGTTGATGCGCTCCTAAAGCGAGAAGAATAGCCTGATAACCATGGGTTCGGAGATCATCGAGTGATATGGCATCACCGATACAGGTATTTAGGCGAAACTCCACGCCCATCTTTTTGATGAGGTCGATCTCGCGGTTTAAGACCTCTTCCGCAAGGCGAAAACGGGCTGTTCCTACAGCCATTGTTCCACCAGGGAGAGGAAGGGCTTCAAAGATCGTAACTCGATAGCCTAACCGTCTCAGATCATAGGCAGCCATCAGACCAGCTGGACCTGAACCAATGATAGCAACCTTCTCTTCCCTCTCAACTTCCGGCTTTGGAATGGCATCGGGAGGTAAAGACTTCTCTCTATCGGCGAGGTATCGTTTTAAAAGATCGATGGCAATCGGTTCATCCACCTCCGTCCTTCGGCAGACCTTTTCACAGGGACGAGCACAGAGCCTTCCAGTGATTCCGGGAAAGGGGTTCTTCTGGCGAACGAGTGCGAGCGCCTCTTCGAACCTTCCTTTCGAAATGAGCGCGATGTATCCTCGCGCATCGACCTGAATAGGACAGGCTCCTTGGCAGGGTGCAATCTTCTCTCGATAAGCAGGCAGAAAGGCCTGAGGTATCGCACCGCTCTTCATCTGGGGAAAGTCTTTTTCGGGGGGAGGTCGATGTCGGATATTGACCCGGATCGGCTTGAGCTTGAGCTGTTCTTTCTGATGGGTGATGCAGGGATAGCGCGCGATCACAACCGCCATGCCACCATCCGGCTGTCGGGTGTATTGGTATGCCTTTTTCACCTCACGGACCATTCCCTTGATATCATATGGGTTGACCACGCGAAGGTATTTGACACCACATCCCTTGACCAGCTCTTCGATGGAGAGGGGCTGACCCGGATGGCCATCGGCTGTTATCCCAGATTCAGGAGTGGGCTGCATTCCGGTCATGGCAGTGATGCCATTGTCGAGGATGACCAGAACGAAGCGGGATCCATTGTAGACAGCATTGAGAAGCCCTGGAGCACCGGAGTGGTAGAAAGTCGAGTCGCCGATCGTCGCAATGATCGGCACCTCTTTCCCATCCTGATGATAGGCCTGATAGAGTCCACTGGCAAAGGTGATGGCTGCTCCCATGTCGTGGCAGGTATCGACCGTATCCATGTTCATTCCAAGGGTGTAACAGCCGATGTCACTGGGAAAGATGCCTTTGGGGAAGGCGCGCTTTAATGCGAAGAAGGAAGCCCGATGACCACATCCCGAACAAAGAGTGGGCCGCCGGATGGGGAGACCCAGTTCGGCGACCATCTTTTCAAGGGAAGTGGTCGTCGTCAACTCTGGCACCGGAATCGAAAACTGTCTGCAGAGTCCGGAGACAACCTGAGTTACGGTATCAGGAAGCATCTCGCCTTCGCTGGGAACTGTCCCATCGAGCCGACCGAAGATTTTCGATTTGTCTCGGATCTGAAACTCAATGACGGGTTCGGTCTCTTCCAAAACGAGGAGATGGTCACACTTTTCAATGAAGGCCTCTACGATCTCCGTGGGAAAAGGGAAGGGTGTTCCGATCTTAAGCACCGGAATCTCCTCCCTCAATCCCAGATCAGAGAGCGTGTCACACACCATGGCATAGGCAATGCCGCCGGCAATGATTCCCAAAGTCGCCTTGGGCCTGTCGTGGTCAATGAAGTTGAACGCAGTCAATCCATTAAATTCTTCTGCAATGTTTTTAAGCTTTGCATTAAGCTGTTTGTGAAGCACGAGACGGAATCGGGGGGTAGCGCTCCATCGCTGTGGATTTCGAGGAAAGTTTGCCTCTCTCTCAACTTTTCGAATCGGATTGAAGGTGATCGTCTGTTGAGCATGGGAGACTCTCAAGACCGGTCGGAGAATCACAGGAATCTGATATTTTTCTGAGAGTTCAAAGGCAAAAGGAAGCATCTCCTGGGCTTCACGAGGGCTGGAAGGGTCAAAGACAGGAACCTTGGCAAACATCGCCATGAACCGGGTATCCTGCTCGGTCTGTGATGAATGGGGCCCCGGATCGTCGCAGCTGATGATGACGAATCCCCCGATGTTTCCAATATAGGCGGCGCTCATCAACGAATCCGTTGCCACGTTGAGGCCAACCTGTTTCATGGCCACGGCTGTCCTTTTGCCGGTGTAGGAGGCGACCAGGGCATTCTCAAAGGCAACCTTCTCATTGGTGGACCACTCGACGTAGATCTCAAGGTTATTCTCTTTTTTGAAACGAACAATCGCAGGAAGGATCTCTGAGCTGGGTGTTCCCGGGTAGGCGGCGAAGAAGTGGCATCCGCTCTCCACGATTCCCCGGGCGATGGCTTCGTTTCCGAGAACAACCCTTTCTTCTTTATCTGGCATGAAGAACCTCTTCTCTTGGATGAGATAACAACGCTACCAATCGATCCCATTCTTTGCGAACAATTTTCTGAATCGTTCTGCGATTCGATGGATTCAATATCTTTTTTGGAAAAAGATGGTTCAGATGACCTGCCTGTTCAGCGAACCATAGCTTGGCTTTTTCAGCCGAATGGAGATCGGAAAGTTTTTCAGAAGGGTCAGGCTCCATCATGATAAGCCAGCCCCTTCGATAGGGGTCTCTCCAGACAAGATTCGGAGATTCGACAACATCCCGATTGATAGCAGACACCGTTCCTGAAAGAGGAGAAGGAATGGTCACCCTCTTAGGATTGGATACGATCTGGACTAATGCCTCCTTTTTTCTTAAGACAGTTCCAAGGGATGGAAGTATGAGGGTGTCTGCTGTGATCGTAAAGAGAGCAGCCATCTCATCGATGCCCAGGCGGATCTGTCTATCCATGGTTTTAACCCAGACATGGCCTTCGCTGTAGAGAAGATTTGGATAAAAGGTGAATCCGGCTACAGAGCATGGCTGAAGATTCTTTGCGGGCTTGATGACAAAGGCAGGATGGATCTTAAACCGGTCTACCATGCTCTGGTCCACTTCACAGCGCCAGCATTCGAAGCCATTGGAGCAGACCATAAAGTCAACGAGCCCCAGCAAGGTATATCGGCAGAGGCGTTGCATTCCAGTGTTGGAGAGTTTGATCTTTCTGATGCGGTTCATCTCCATCTGGATGGCTCCCGTAGGACAGATCGATTCACAGGCGCCGCAGGCAATGCACTTATCGGATTCGACCTCAAAGGGAGTTCCCACCTTTCTCAGAGTTCCTCGACTTGAAAAACCAATGGCACGGGCTCCTACGATCTCGCTGCAAGTGCGAATGCAGAGGCCACAGAGGATGCAATCGTTTTCAGGATGGGGAGCATAAAACCGATTTTTCTCGATTCCTAACTCCTTAGCCAGATCTTGAATCACGGCGGCTTTTGGGCAACGAGCCAGAAGGAGTTCAACGAGTGCTCGGCGCAGTTGAATGATCCTCTCGGAATGGGTCTTCACTTCAATCCCTTTCTCCACCGGGTAGTTACAGGCAGTGACCATCCGGGTCTTGCCATTCTTTGAGACCTCTACCGTGCAGAGCCGGCAAGAACCATAGGGCAGAAGGTCTGGATGATAGCAGAGGGTTGGAATGGAGATCCCCATCTTCCGGATGACCTCAAGGAGCGTGGTTCTCTCCTTGGCCTTCGCTTGTTTTTCGTTGACTGTCAAAGAGAGCATGGACATGGGTCTTCCATTATTCCGTTTTCACTGGATCGAGACCGCTTCAAATTTACAGGCCTCGTAACAACCGCGACATTTGATACATTTCTCTCCATCCAATTGGTGAACCTTCTTTCTTTCTCCGGTGATGGCCTCTACCGGACAGACCTTAACGCAGGCCGCACAACCCGTGCATTTTTCTGGGTTAATTGAAAAGGAGATGAGATGTTTGCAGAACCGGGCTGGACAGCGCTTCTCTCGGATATGGGCTTCATACTCCTCTCTAAAATATCTGAGCGTGGATAAGACAGGATTGGGAGCGGTGAGGCCAAGACCACAAAGAGAGGTGTCGATCATTGTCTGGGAAAGCTCTTGTAGAAGATTGAGGTCTTCACTCTTTCCTCTGCCCTCACAGATTCGGTTGAGGATCTCTGCCATCTGGTCAAGGCCCTCCCGGCATGGGGTGCATTTGCCGCAGGACTCTTCTTGGAGAAATTGGACAAAGTAACGGGCCATGTCAACCATGCAGTTCTCTTCGTCCATGACGATCATTCCACCTGAACCCATCATGGAGCCAGCTTCTTGGAGGCGGTCGAAATCAACCGGGAGATCGAGAAGACTTTCGGGAAGACATCCGCCAGAGGGACCTCCGGTCTGAACCGCTTTGAAACGTTTGCCACCCGGGATCCCTCCACCGATTTCGAAGATGATCTTTCGGAGGGTGATTCCCATCTCCACCTCAACCAGGCCTGTGTTATTGATCTTTCCGACGAGGGAGAAGATCTTTGTTCCTTTGGAGCCCTCCGTTCCAAGGGAGGCATACCATTCAGCTCCCTCGCGGATAATGATCGGGACGTTGGCCCAGGTCTCGACATTGTTCAGATTGGTGGGCTGATCCCAGAGTCCCTGCTCCACGGTGTGGATATATTTGGCCCTTGGCTCTCCCACTCTGCCCTCAAGAGAGGCCATCAGGGCTGTGGATTCGCCACAGACAAAGGCGCCGCCACCGCGATTGATCTTGATGTTGAAGTTGAGCCCCGATCCGAGGATATTCTGGCCGAGAAGGCCATACTGTTTCGCCTGTTCGATCGCCAGAGTCAGATTTTCAACAGCAAGGGGGTATTCGTTGCGCACGTAAACATAGCCTTCTTCCGATTCAATGGCGTAGGCACCGATGATCATTCCCTCGATCACGCTGTGAGGATTTCCTTCGAGAAGGGATCGGTCCATATAGGCTCCTGGATCTCCCTCATCGGCATTACAGATGACGAACTTCTCACGTCCTTTGGCTTTTCGGCAGCTCTCCCATTTCAGTCCTGTTTGAAAGCCCCCACCCCCACGGCCTCTCAATCCAGATCTTTTGACGATCTCGATCACCTCTTCCCGCTTCATTGATGAGAGGACCTTTTCGAGGGATTCGTAGCCTCCAATGGCGATGTAGTCGTCGATCTTTTTCGGGTCAATCTTTCCATTGCTTCCAAAGACCAAACGGTTCTGGAACTTGTAGAATGGGATGTCATGCTCGTGAACGATCCTCGCCTTTGTGATTGGGTCCTCATAGAGAAGGCGATCGATGATTCTTCCTTGAAGCACCGTGGAGTTGAGAATCTCAGGGACATCTTCGGGTATGACATTTATATAGCAGATCATCTCCGGACGGATGAGCACGAGTGGTCCCCGTTCACAAAAACCGTGGCATCCAGTGGCTCGAATCTCCAGCTTGCCATCGAGCTTCAGGTTTTGGCTCTCCCTTTTAAATGCTTCCACCACATCGGGAGCGCCACAGGCCAGGCAGCCTGTTCCAGCGCAGATAGCAATGGTTGGCCTTGTTTCGTCTCTCGATCTTCTGAGGGATTGGCGCAGGGCTTGGAGTTCTGAGATCGTTCTGAGGGTTGGGTTCATCTATCCTGATATTGATCTAAAATGGATTCGATCTTCTGAATATTGATTCGGCCAAAATATTTACGATCGATCACCATAATTGGCCCGAGGGCGCAAGCGCCCAAACAGTTGACACTCTGAAGTGTGAAGGAGAGATCTTTGGTCGTCTCGCCTGTCTTCACATCGAGCAGATTTTCGAGATAGTTGAGAATCCTCGCGCCTCCCCGCACATGACAGGCCGTTCCAAGGCAGACCTGAATGGTATGCCTTCCCTGAGGTTCCAGGCTGAAAGCCTTATAGAAGGTCGCCACCTCATAGATATTGGTTAGAGGAATGTCAAGGCTCTTCGAAACCTGTAGAAGGGCCTTTCGCGGAAGATAGTTCATCCTCTCCTGGATATCCTGAAGGATTCCAATCAGAGCACTGCTCTGATAGCCATGTCTTTCGATGATTTCACAGACGGCCTGTAAATCGACGGGCATCTTTACCATTCCCTTTTATCCAATCATTTTAATTCTAACTGATGCGATTCAGGACCTCAATTCCCCTGAGTAAGGTTTCTTCAGGAGCGGCAAAGGAGATCCTCACGTGGGTCTTTCTCTTGGAGAAGACACTTCCGGGTACGATGAAGAGATTGTTCTGTATGGCCTTTTCCACAAAGGCCTCTCCATCTCCACCTGGCACTTCTGGAAAGATATAGAAGGCGCCTTTCGGTTTTTGGACATTAAATTTTTCTTTCAACCCTTCGTAGATCAGATCCCTCTTCTTTTTATACCTACGGATGTAATCGCCTACATCAAACTCCAGCGCTTTTACAGCGGCCTTCTGGGCAAAGGAGTTGACACTTGAGAAGGTATATTGTTGAAGTGTGATCATCTGCTGGAGGATCTCTTTTGGACCCGCTACATAGCCCAGGCGCCAACCGGTCATGGCCCAACCCTTTGAGAAACCACCAAAGGTCAAGGTCTTATCATAAAGTTGCCCGATACAGGGGCAGGAGGGTTGATCAAAGACAAAGTTGTCATAGATGTCGTCTGAGAGAATGAGAAGATCCCGCTCTCGGGCGATCCTGACGACCATCTCCAGATCTTCCCTGGGATAGATGGCTCCAGCAGGGTTATTCGGGCTGTTGATGATGATGAATTTGGTCTTCTTCGATATCTTGTTAACAAACGCTTCTTCTCTCAGTCGGAAATCTGGGTAGGTGTCCACAAAGACAGGAACCCCTCCCATGAGAAGAACCTGATATTCATACATCACAAAGAATGGATCTGGAATGATGATTTCATCGCCAGGATTGATTAAGGCAAGGCTTGCCAACAGAAGGCCACCGGTCACACCTGCAGTGACCATCACCTCTTCAAAGTGGACCCCTTTCTTCCTTAAATGGGAGGCGATCTTTTCTCTAAGCTCTGGAATCCCTTGTGTGGGGGTATATTTATTGAACCCTTTTTTGATCCATTCGATGCCTTCTTCTTTAAGTGGATCTGGAATATCGAAGTCGGGCTCTCCGATGCTCAGATTGATAGGGTCTTTCATCTGGCGGGCGAGGTCAAAGATCCGCCTCACTCCAGAAGGTTTGATATTGCTCAATCGGTCTGAGATCAACATGTTCTCACCCTTGCTCTTCTTTCGTCTTTTTTGCTTTTTCGATGAGTTCGAGAATCGTTTCGAGCCTTGTCTTATTTGGAGGCGCTAAGGCTTGGTGGATCTGGTTGAAGGAATAATGCTCGTTGAGGAATTTTCCAATCTCAATCCGAAATTCCCAGCAGATGATGATCTTCCGGCAGGGAAGTTCCTCATTGAGTTTGCGGCAATACTGAAATGGGACTTCGCCTCCCAACATGGGACAGCGAATCACAAGGGAGTCGTATTGCTCGATCATTTAAATATTTTATCACAAAGTCGGTTAATAAAAAAATCCTACAGGCCTAAGAGGGCTTGTAGGATTTTTTTGATCAAACAGGTTTACCTTTTTTTACTGCCTGAGGTTTTGGCAAGCTTTCGATCTCCTTCAGAGATTTCTTCATCACCTCTTCGGGCAGTGGATAGTCGACCAGTTTTCCGCTGAAGTAAGAGTCGTAACCACCCAAATCCATCAGACCGTGGCCACTCCAGTTGAGAAGGATGACCTTTTCCTTCCCCTCTTCTTTGGCTTTTTTAGCCTCTTCGATGACCACAGCAATGGCATGGCTGGTCTCTGGAGCAGGGATAGCACCTTCTACTCTCGCCCACTGAACCGCGGAGGCGTATGCCTCTAATTGATTATAGGCTCTGGGCTCAATCAGACCTTCGATGATTAATTGGCTGATCAGCGGAGCGATGCCATGGTATCGGAGTCCTCCTGCATGGATCGGAGGTGGAATGAAAGCATGGCCGAGGCTGTGCATGGGGAGAAGAGGGGTGGTTGCAGCGGTGTCGCCGAAGTCATAGACAAAAGGCGCACGGGTCATGGTTGGACAGGAGGTCGGCTCTGCAGGGATGATGGTAATATTGGCCCCATTGATTTTATCTAAGACGAATGGAAAGGCAAGGCCTGCAAAGTTGCTTCCACCACCGGCGCATCCGGTAACGATATCTACTTTCTTTTCACCAAACTTCTCCAGCTGTTTCTTCGCCTCAAGACCGATGATCGTCTGATGCATGAGCACATGGTTTAAGACACTTCCGAGCGAGTAACGGGTGTCTTTTGAGGTGACGGCATCTTCGATGGCCTCGCTGATGGCAATTCCAAGGCTTCCTGGAGAATCCGGATTCTCCTCAAGGATCTTTCTTCCCGCATTCGTATCTTTGCTTGGGCTTGGAACACAGTTGGCTCCCCAAGTGTTCATCATCAAACGGCGGTAGGGTTTCTGGTCATAACTAATTCTTACCATGTATACTTTACATTCTAATCCAAAGAGGCAACATGCAAAGCTGAGAGCGCTTCCCCATTGACCAGCACCCGTCTCAGTGGTGATTCGTTTGATACCAAAGACTTTATTGTAATAGGCCTGGGCAATGGCCGTATTGGGTTTGTGGCTTCCAGGAGGGCTCACCCCTTCATTTTTATAGTAGATTCTTGCAGGGGTGCCGAGGGCTTTTTCTAATGCGTAAGCCCGATGAAGAGGCGTTGGCCTCCAGATGAGGAGTTTCTCTATCACTTCCTGAGGGATGTCAATCCATCGTTGCTGACTGACCTCCTGTTCAATCAGATTCATCGGAAAAACAGGGGCAAGATCTTGAGGGCCAATAGGTTGTCCTGTGCCAGGATGGAGAGGTGGCTGAAGAGGGGTTGGTAAATCGGCCTGAATATTATACCACTGCTTTGGAATCTCATCTTCTCTGAGAAAAACTTTATATTCCTTCATAATTTCCCTCCTTCTTGATCGAAAAGAATTCTTTTAAGGTGTGGTCCTCTTTTTCATCACCTCCTTTTCTAACCTTTTGATGACTTTTTACTCCCCACCTTCAAAAGCAGTTTTTCAAATATCAACAATTGGCGGAGTTGTCAAGCAGTTTTTTGTCGTTATTAGGTTGCGCAATTTTTTGGAGCTTCGGCAAACGATGGGGTTGATTGGATGGATTTGAATAAGTGATAAGTCTCGCTCTATAATTATTTTACCTTTTTCCTAAATTGAGCGATTCACCCTATCTCC